>CADABS010000059.1 GCA_902786245.1 uncultured Erysipelotrichaceae bacterium | reverse complement strand
TAAGGCCGAGCTCCCTCATATGGACGTTCATGAGCCGTTCAATGTGATCTATCAGACCGCAGAGGACGGACTGGGTGATACCATCAAGCCGCGCCTCATCGAAGCGGGTGCAGACCTGGAAAAAGTGCTGGTCATTGATGAAGGTGACGATGATCCCCTGACGCTGGCTGACGAACGTATTGAAAAAGCGATCAGACAGAACGATGCCAAGCTTCTCATCATCGATCCGATCCAGGCTTTTCTCGGACCGAACGTCGATATGAACCGCGCCAACGAGGTCAGGCCGATTCTCAGGAAGATCGGTGACGTGGCTCAGAGGACCGGATGCGCCATCGTGCTGATCGGCCATCTGAACAAGGCGACCGGGCAGCAAAGCGGATACCGTGGCCTGGGCTCCATCGACTTTACTGCCGGAGTCCGCAGCGTGCTGGTCATCGGCAAGAGCAAGGACGATCCTAACGTCAGAGTGCTGGCCCATGACAAGAGTTCGCTGGCCCCCGCCGGAACGTCCCTGGCATTCATCCTGGGAGATGAGGAAGGCTTCCGCTGGATCGGTGACTTTGATATCTCGGCTGAAGAACTGCTCTCCGGTTTCGAAAAGAAGAAAGAATCCAAGACTCATGAGGCCAAGGAATTGATCTGCCGGATGCTGGCTGGAGGCAAGGAGGTCTTCTCTGATGAGATCGACCGGGCAGCTCTGGAGAAAGGGATTTCTTCCAGGACGGTCCGCGATGCCAAGAAAGAGCTTGGCGAGGCCCTGAAGAGTAAGATCGGTGAAGGCCGAAGGAAGGTCTTCTGGATGGAATGAAACACAGTTTGAATGGCAGTCATGGCATGAGTGGCAGAGATTTCATGGTACTCACATGGCTGCCATTCTGCCAGTCAAAATGAAACGGAGGAAGAAAACAATATGACTGAATTCAAAGAAAAAGAGAGCAGAGCGACCCCTGAAGCAGCGCCAGAACAGCCGATGCTTTCTATGAGACTCGGTAGGACCGATTTCCTTATCGGTCTACACTTTGCAGAAGACGGAAAGGAAAGTCTGGACAACAAGGTAAAACGCCTGATTAACAGGGATGTTCAGAATAATAACTTCTGATTAAGCCTATTTTTTCAAGGATGGAGACCGAATTGTTATTGAAATGTCTTGACAAAAGGCACACTGCTAGTCGAATGCGGGAATCTTCTGGCAAAGGCAAAATATCAGATCAAAGTGCTGAATCTCATGGAGATTGTTTGATGAAAAAGAATTTATTGTCAATTATTGCAATCATATTATTCGTCTAAGAGAGGCTGCTATGAAATGATACAGATTTATATTTCGATGAGAAATAATTAACCTATACAGTGATTGCCACTTGCTAATAGTGGAAATATTGTGGATGTGTTCGCGGATCTTTCACTTCGGGCAGGAATCCGTAAAGTGATCGACGCTGTAAATGCAAACGCATTTGCTGCTTAATACGATAAACGGGCATAAATCACTCTGTTTGCGTATCAATATGCGTATTAAGTACTGAAAAACCCATAGAATAAGGCTTTTTGACACTTTTTGGAGTCTGTTAGCGCTCATATTTTTATTTTGTCAAAGCACCTGCAATACAGATGCAAGACAGTTCAAATAGCCTTTAAAATAAGGCTTTTTTTGATGTCTGCGGCATTTTGACATGCATTATAGATACAGCATAAATACAGGCAAAACCGCAAAATTTTGCGGTTCTTTGCGGTTTATTTGCGGTTTGTATTAAGTACAGAATCAGATGCAATCAGATTCTGAATTGCGCTGATCTATAAAATAAATTGATGAAAATGACCTTCCTGACCTTTATGACCCTGCTGTTTTGCCCCTGACAAGGGTCACGAAGGGCATTCACTGGACAAATCCAGCAGCGGAAAATAAAAATGATGCACATCTTGCACCAATTACAGTACTGCACGGATGATATCAATCGATATTCAATTCTTTTTTTCCGTTAATTACTTGTGCCGGCCATCCGGGACGGAATGTATACAGTATTTTTGAATTTTATTATTTAATCCTGTGAAGTTGAACTATGGGATGAAACAGAATGCCCTGTGGATGTAGTCACATATTTATTAAATGAAATTGAGCCGGTATCATAACTGATAACAGAAAAAATGTTTTTTGTCTGTCTTCTCTCCTGTACAATAATAGGAGAAAAGGAATACAGTTTATGGCAGAAGGATACATGGGAAGCGTTTCCTGATGAAACAGACGCTTCCTGTCAGTTTGCATACATCAGAGAAGAATAAAGGAGAAATCATGGAGTACAAATACCCGCATCTGTGCAGTCCCATCACACTGGGCAGAACAACTTTCCGCAACCGCATGTTTTCAGCGCCGATGGGCGGCACTGACATCACGAATGACGGCTGCATCGGTCCCAAATCCAGAGCGTTCTATGAACTGCGTGCCAAAGGCGGCGCCGCAGCTGTCACGGTATCCGAATGCATGGTGCATCCGGCAACCGACGGCTCACATGCCTATCATCTTGATGAATCGATCCTGAATTCGCTTGCCAACGCGACGTATGCCGCAGACGCGATCCGCAGGCACGGTTCGATCCCATCTCTGGAACTGTCGCATTCCGGCATGTTCGCCGGAACGTATATGACGGACAAGTCCAAACAGAAATCAATGGCGCAGTGGGGACCGTCCGACACCGTGAGAGCGGACGGCGTTCCGGTCCGGGCACTGACAAAAGAAATGATCGATGAGATCGTGCAGGCTTACGCGCATGTCGCGGGTCTTGCGAAACGGGCAGGCTTTGAGCTGCTGATGATCCACGGCGGCCACGGCTGGCTGATCAACCAGTTCCTTTCCCCGCTGTTCAATCACAGAGAAGATGAATACGGCGGATCGCTGGAAAACAGATGCCGCTTCGCAATCGAAGTGCTGAAGGCAGTCAGGGAAGCGGTCGGCCCGTTCTTCCCGATCGAATTCCGCATGAGCGGCTCCGAGTTTGTGGAAGGCGGCTATGATCTGGACGAAGGCGTGCGCATTGCTCAGATGATCGAGCCGTATGTCGACCTGATCCATGTCTCATCCGGCACCTATCAGAAGACATTCGGCATCACCCATCCGTCCATGTTTACGGAACACGGCAGAAATGTCTTCCTGGCAGCTGAGATCAAAAAGCATGTTTCCAAACCGGTCGCGACCATCGGCGGCCTGAATGATCCCGCGCAGATGGAAGAGATCATTGCCTCCGGCAAGGCGGATGTTGTCTATATGGCAAGAGCTCTGCTGGCGGATCCGTTCCTGCCGAACAAAGTCATGGCAAACAAAGACGAGGATATCGTCAGATGCCTGAGATGCTTCACCTGCATGGCAGAGCGCGCTTCCACATCAACAAGACGGTGCACGGTCAATCCGCTGATCGGCAGAGAAGATGAAGGCGATGTCGTCTATCCCGCTCCCATCAGGAAGAAAGTGCTTGTCGCGGGCGGCGGTCCGGGCGGACTGTACGCAGCCTATACTGCCGCAAGAAGAGGCCACCAGGTCATCCTCTGCGAAAAAGAAGACAAGTGCGGAGGCATTCTGAAGAGTGAGCAGGCACTGCCGTTCAAGTATGAAATGTATCAGCTCTCCGGAACATATGAGAAACTGGCAAGAGAAGCAGGCGTTGAGATCCGTCTCAATACGCCTGTCACAAAAGAATACGTTGAGAAAGAAGCGCCTGACGCGCTGATCATCGCGGTCGGTTCTGAACCGCTCGTCCCGCCGATCGAAGGACTGGACGGGGACAATGTCGTCATCGTCAACAACTATTATCTGGAAAAAGACAAAGTCACGGATGATGTCGTTGTCTTCGGCGGCGGCCTGGCAGGATGTGAATGCGCCGTGCATCTCGGCATGGAAGGAAAGCATGTTTCCATCGTTGAAATGAGAGACAGACTGGCGCCGGACGCGAATGTCAGACATCGTCCGCTTCTGATGGCTGAGATCGACAAATACGCGAAAGTCTATACGAACCACCGCGGACTGTGCGTCACAAAAGAAGGCATTGTATGCGCTGATGCGGATGGAAAGGAAGTACTCATTCCGGGAACGACTGTCATCTGCGCGCTCGGCCAGCGCTCGCGGAAGAACCTGGTCGACGAACTGCGCGGCACTGCTCCGTTTGTCAGAGTGATCGGCGACGCGGAACGCGTCTCCACGATCACGAATGCTGTATACTGGGGTTATCACGCAGCACTTGATATCTGATTTCATGTCAGCGATCTCCTCATACCGGTTTATGAGGAGATCTTTTTTTTGCACTGAGCCAGTTTTAAGCGTCATATATTCATCCGGAACTGTCATGTATAGCAAAATCGAAGAAAACAGAGGAGCGGAATATGAAACTGATCGTAAAAGGGGATGATCTCGGCTGGACGGACGGCGTCAATGCCGGAATTGAAAAAGCCGCGAGAGACGGCATACTGACCGCAGCCGGATGCATGCCGAATATGGAAGCAGCCGAACGCGGCATCAGGCTTCTGCAGAAATACCCGCATGTTTCCATCGGCCAGCATACAAATGTTGTAAACGGAAGACCATGCGCGGATCCGAAACTGATCCCGCATATGGTGGAGGAAGACGGAACATTCCATTCCACCCGCTATTATCGGTCGATGATGAAGGAAATCGCGGTAGAAGCAGAGACTGACGTGCTTCCGTACTATGAGGAAGCCGTGACGGAGATTCGCGCCCAGCTTGAACGTTTCATTCAGATGGCAGGCAGAAAGCCGGCATACCTGGAGGGACATTCCATTCCTTCACCGACATTCGAGAAGGCATTGAAAGATATTGCGGCGGAAGAAGATATCATTTATCTGGATCTTGTGAGCGGCGGGGAAGAACCTGATTACGGCGTATATCAGCCGAAAGACATCGGAAGAGCGGCCATGTCTGTCTTCAGCGGCACAGATCCGTTTGCGCAGTTCAGCGCGGATGTGATCCATGATATCGTGACGGATCATTACGGTGTTCTTTCGCATGATATCGCAAGACTTCTGTTCCATCCCGGCTTTGTGGATGCGGAACTGATGGCGCAGAGCAGCTTCAACGGCATCCGCACCCGCGACTGCATGGCACTCTGCAGTGAAGAAGTAAAACAGTGGGGCAGAGACAATCAGATCGAACTGATCAATTACAGTGATCTGAAAAGAAAAAAATAACATTTATAACAATTTTGCGGTTCAACTTGCGGCACAAGTGCAAGACAGTTCAAAGAGCCTTTAAAATGAGGCTTTTTTTATATCTGAAATATTTTGACATTCATGTTTCTGTTTGTCAGAAATGACATGATTGATGAGCGGAAACGCATTTGGGCGCAGTATATTAAGATACTTGTTTTTGAAGCGATAATCAAAGCATATAATTCATCTCGTATATCTTCTCAATTTATCAGACAGATATCAGTTCTGTTTTTTGTTTTTGTCCCTGTAATTGAGTGCAGGCTATAATCATTTTCTTTTCAGAGCTGTCTTTGCTGATGAAGGCAGAAAACCAACTGCATATAGTGTGCAGGATTAAGAATTCGAAGAGCGGCAGAAATACAAAGTGAAGAAAATGAAGGGACACGTGCTGATGCCGGATACTGAATGATTCAATTTACTCATCATGGCATTCAATTTACTCATTTTGCCCATAAATGAGTAAATTGAGCATACAGATGATGAAATTGACATAATTGCATTCCGTGCCTGTATAAGAATCATATATTAGAATAAAACTATGATATATACAGATACACATTGCCATCTCGGATCTGTTCAGTTTGACAGAGACAGGGATGAAGTTATACAGAGAATGCTTGAAGCGGATGTTTGTAAAGCTATTCTGATCTGCTGCAGTGAACATGACCTGCAGGAGGGAATCCGGCTGAGAAACAGATATCCGGAGTTTAAACTTGCCTGCGGTATGCACCCGCAGAGTCTGATGGAGTCCGATGGCGAAGAACGCTTTGTGCATTTTCAGAATGCAGTGCAGGAATGCAGGCCGGATATGATCGGTGAGATCGGTCTGGATTATCAGTCGCACAGGCATACAAAAGAAATACAGAAAGCATTCTTTGAAAAACAGCTGGAATATGCATGTCAACTGGATCTGCCTCTGAATATTCATTCACGCAAGGCAGTGCTGGATACACAGCAGATGCTGAGAAAATATCCCTGCAGAGGCATCATTCACAGCTACAGCGGATCAGCGGAAACCGCCCGCGAATATGTCAGAGAAGGCTGGTATATATCCTTCGGTGCCAGTGTTCTTTTTCCCGGTGCCAGAAAACCGGCTGAAGCCGTCATGGCAGTACCCGCGGATCATCTGCTGATTGAAACGGATGCACCGTATCAGAGTCCTGTACCCGGAAAGAGACATGAACCTGCCGATGCGGTGCGCATATGCAGAAAGATCAGTGAAATCAAAGGAATTCCGGAAGAAGAACTGTGCCGGATCATGGAGGATAATTTCAGAAAACTGTTCCGTGAATAATCATTGCGGCCGGCAATCTGCCGGTCTTTTTTGTTCCGCGCCGGTACTGCTTAAGCTGTTATGGCGGAATCGGGATTACTCAGGCATTTATCTTATACATATATATAAGTGTTTCTGTGGAATAATTACTGTTTTTCATTGCATTTTGATTACGAAACTGTCTGCGATTCGCAGTATAAGAAAAATTGTGCAAATGCACAATTTTGTGCTTGGGATTAAGCGCTTTCATTGTATTATGTATAAGGAAAAATGTGCAAAAGCACAATTTTCACTGGAGGAAGGCCATGAAGAGGTTCCCGATACTCATTATCACAGTTTCCACGTTGCTTCTGAGTGCGTGCGGAACGAAGCCACAACAGCCGGACGCAGCAGGCAGTGCGGACGAAACAGAAACTGTTTATGTATTTCCAAAAACAGAAACAGCGCTGGTCGGCGATACAATGCCGTTTTATGACAGCGGGAAGATGAATATCTTCTATCTTGCAGATCTGCGGGATGGTAAAACAGGATATCACCCCTGGGCACTGTTTCAGACAGAAGACTACTGCACTTATGATGATAAAGGTATTGTCATTCCCTATGCAGAGTCAGCGGATGATCAGGATATTGCACTGGGTACCGGGTGTGTGATCAAGGACAATAACGGTCTGTATCATGCCTTTTATACCGGACACAATGACTGGCGTGAACCAAAGGAAGCAATTATGCATGCAACCAGTACGGATATGCTGGAATGGACAAAAATTCCGGATGACACATTTATCGCTCCGGATGCGTATTCGAAAGATGATTTCCGTGATCCGTATGTACTCTATGTTCCGGAGGAGGGACAGTACTGGATGCTGGTGGTCACCCGTTCTAAAGGGAATGGTGTGATCGTCAGGTACACTTCAAAGGATCTCAGCAAATGGGAAGATGCTGGCATCTTCTTCGAGGACGATCTCGGATATGGAACAAATATGGAATGCCCGACGCTGATTCAGTTCAATGGCACATGGTATCTGTCATTCTCCGATCAGTGGCCGGACCGGGTTGTTCACTACCGTATATCCGATTCGATCAGCGGACCGTTCCGTAAACCGGAACAGGATACCATTGACGGCAACGGCTTCTATGCCGGCAGATTGGAAACAGATGGTACAAATCTTTATTGCATTGGCTGGAACGGCACAAAGATCGGTCATTCTGATGAGAATGATTATGACTGGGCAGGCAATATGGTCGTTCATCAGCTTGCACAGCATAGTGACGGTACCCTGACGGCAGTTGTCAATGAAAAGGTTGCTGCGAAAATGACGCAGCCGCTGCCTGAAACTCCGGTCGTGATGACAGATTCTGTCAAAAAGCTGAAAGACGGATATCAGTTCAGCGGCGATGAGTATGAACTGGTACAGTTTGAAAAACTGCCGGTTGCCGGGCGGATCGATGCGGATATCTCCGGTTTTGAGCCGGACGATAAGTTCGGGGTTGCATTCGCACCTGACTATAACAATGTCGGAATGCTGAACTATGTGTTCAATATCCCGGAAAACCGGATTGAATTCTATAACACAGACAGGCTGATGGATGCAGATGCACAGTCATATTATGATTTCGATTTCAGCGGCCGTGATTCTGTTCATATGACGATTCTTGTGAATGACGGTGTCTGCTGTATCTATGTCGATGATGAAGCTGCTCTGACTGCCAGAATGTATTACTCGCAGGGTATGAACTGGCAGCTCTTCGGCATTGATTCAACAGCAGCGTTCGATAACCTGAATATCTATCACTGAGAGACAGACTGGAAGGTGGATATATGTCTGAAAACAATAAACAAAATGAGAAAAAAGCAGGAATCTTAGGTTTTTTCAAAAACCATAAGAAAATAGCCGCTGCAGCTCTGGCACTGCTGGTGGGAGGCAGTGGCATCACTGCATACACGATCATCCGGAATGGCAGAAGCAGCGGCCAGAACGGCACGAAGATCATTGAAAAATTCTGGCCGGACGCATTTATCGTAAAAGCAAATGACGAGCCTCCGTTTGAAGATGACCCGAGCCGGACAAATAATGCGTTTAATGTGATTGATTTCGGTGCCCAGGGGTCCAATGGCTGGTTCTACCGCTATGGTGATTACAGGAAACCGCAGCGTTCGGAACGGATCGGTTCGTTCAACGGTGAAAAGTACTTCCAAGCAGGTGCGAACGGACTGGAAATCAAGAATAACTTTGTCCATACTGCGGATGGCGTTTCTCCGATTCTTGAATGGCGGGCTGCAGAAGACGGCAAAGTCAATGTTACAGTTGCCTATGTGAAAAATGTAAATGGCGATGCAAATCCGTCATATCCTGACGGTGTGCAGCTTCTTGTTTACAAAGGATCAGAATTGCTGAAACTGGAGACGGTTCCGATCAGCACAGCGGAAGAGAATTTTGCGCTGATTGAGATCAATGATCTGGAAGTGAAAGAACTTGAGAGTATCTATTTTGTCGTCAATCCGAATTCGAATAACGCATATGACGGAGGAAGTCTGTATGCAGCAGTATCGGATGTCAACGCCAAAGAACCTTCTGCTGCCCTAGGCACACGGATAAACAACAATGCCAACAGCACGAAAGATTTCGGAAAACAGGGATCCAACGGCTGGCTGTATATGTACGGCACAAGTCCTTCAGACTGCCATATTGTCTCTCATGAGAAGAACGGTGAATACATCGACAGGATTTCTCCGAGTCTGTCAATTAAGAAAGATTTCATTCATCCGTCTCTCAATCATGACGCGGTTCTTGCCTGGACCCCGGCTGTCAGCGGAGACGTAGATGTGCGGCTGCGCTATACGAAATTTGAACAGAATGACGGTATGCCGGATTTCCCCGATGGCACCCGTGTCAGAATTTTCAAGAATAATACAGTACTTTATGACGAACACGTGGATGTCAAGGCTGATGGAGAAATCCTGATCAAGAAACGGATTCCTGTTCTTTCAGTCACGCCTTTTGACATGCTGTATTTTATGGTTGGTTCAGAAGAAAACTCCTCGTATGACGGCGGCGCTCTCGATGTCACGATCATTGATATCAACGGTACGGCAGATGAGTATTCCGTTGGGACAGAGACAGATGAGATCCGTCAGAATATCGCGGATGTAAAGACTGATTTCGGTCCGCAGGGATCCAATGGCTGGATTTTCCAGAGCGGCTATGGTGATGATCCGTTCAATGCCCGCAATATGGCTCCGTTTGATCCGGCACAGGACAGGTACTTCTCTGACAACTGGCTTGAAATCAAGCGCGATTATGTCAATACCGGCGAGCATGACAGTTCTGCCGTAATTAAATGGAGAGTTGCGCAGAACGGTACGATCTCTATCCGCGCTGCATATACAAAGATGAGAAATGAGGATGCTAATCCGGCATGGCCTGATGGTACCAGAGTCTCTCTTTATGCCAACGGCACGCTGCTGGCAAGACAGGAATTTGCACCTCTGACCGACCAGGAAGTTACAAAGCGCCTGGATGTGCCTTCGCTGAATGTCCGTCAGGGAGACTACATTACCATGGTCGTCAACGGCATCAATAATAATGCATATGACGGCGGCAAGTATGAATTTGCAATCAACAGTCTGAGCGGACTTGTCGGCAATACGGAAAGAGATGTCCCGGCTTCACCGGCAGACAGAACAAACTTTGCATCTACACTGGATGACTTCGGCCCACAGGGGAAAAACGGGTGGTACTATCAGTATGGCTTCAACGCAGACCCGTTCAATGCAGTGAATATTGAAAAGTGCGAGAACAATGAAAAGTACTACACAAACGACGGAGTAGAAATCAAGAAAGACTATATCGTACCTGCAGGCAACGGCAAGTCTGCCAATGTGAAGTGGGTTGCGGCTGAGAACGGCATAATCAACATTGATCTGCTCTATACAAAACTGATAAACGAAGACAGCAACCCTTCATGGCCGGATGGCGTCACTGTTTATCTGATGAAAAACGGTACAATCCTGAAGAAACAGTATTTTGCTCCGCTGACCGACAGGGAAGTAACAGGCGATCTGTCCACATACGGAGTTATTGTCAATAAGGGTGACTGCATTACCATGATTGTCGATCCGGGTGACAATGCGGCATATGACGGCGGCAAGTATCTGTTTGTCATTGAAGATGCTGGAAAGACACCGACAGTTACACCCGGAAACAATTCCAATACAACGTCTCTGAGCAGCCTTGGTTCTATTGAGCAGGGCACTGACGGATGGTGGTTCCTTGAAGGAACAGCACCTTCCAATGCAAGAGTCCTGACAAAGAAGACCGCTGATGGCACCGGCTATGAATCCAGAAGATCCGAAGGCCTGCAGATGAAGAAAGACTTCGTCCACACCGGCGGATATCTCGATCCGATTTATCAGTGGCTGCCGGGACAGGACGGCAAGGTGGATATCACCGGCAGATATATCAAATTCGGTCAGGAAGATGCCAATCCTTCATGGCCGGACGGCGTTACTGTCAAGGTATGGCTCAATGATACACTGCTCTACAGCCAGAAAGTTGCGGTTAAACATGGCGACGGCAATGACAATATCATTGACTTCAGCTTTGACAAGGTTGAGGTAAAGCGCGGAGACAGGATCAGTTTCCAGATCTGCCATGACGGCAACTATGCATGGGATGGCGGCGTTCTGTCTGCTTCAATCGAACCGAGTTCCGATCTCGTCATGAAACCGGGCGATGACAATAACACGATCCTCGGCAACCTGGAGACGATTGAACAGGGTACAGACGGCTGGTACTTCATGGAAGGCACTTCACCGGCAAATGCAAAACCGCTGTCGAATCTGAGCGAAGATAAGAGCATGTATAAGTCTCTCAAAGACGGTTCACTGGAAATGAAGAAAGACTACGTCCATCCGGGTGAGACTGTCAGTGCAATTTACAAGTGGGTCGTCAAGGATGACGGACAGATCAATCTGAGCGGCGGCTATACAAAGTTCGGACATAATGATTCAAATCCTTCATGGCCGGATGGCACAACTCTCACGGTATATCATAATGATAAGGTTCTCCTGACAAAGAAAGCAGAAGTCAAACAGGGTGACGGCAATGATACGGTTGTCAGTTTTGATTTCAAAGAACTTGATGTCAAGGCAGGTGATGTTCTGACTTTCATGATTTCCGCTGATAATAACAGTGCATATGATGCAGGAAGACTTGCGGTGACGATTATCGATTCCGAATCCGCGAAAGAACCTGAACCGTATCCGGAAGACAGGACGAATAATACAGAACTTTCCAAAGACTTCGGTGAACAGGGCTACCAGGGCTGGTATTATGGTTCCTCTGAGTATGACGGCAGCAGCTTCGCTATGATTCCGTTCGACAAGGACGGCGAAAGATACTATGGCGGTGAAAATCCTGAACTGAAGAAGGATTATGTGCATCCAGGCACGAAGAGCGCAGCGTACAAGTGGGTCGCAGCTGAAGACGGCACGATCTATGTAACAGGCGAATATGTGAAGTTTGCCAACAGCACGGATGAGATTGCGGACGGTACTACAGTCAGAATCATCCTGAATGATGATGTCAAGAATTGTAAGTATATTGAAGCAAAAGGCCGTTACGAAGCTGATGAGACATTTGAATTCAGCGAAACATATGAAGTGAATAAGGGTGATGTGCTGATCTTCGTGATTTCATCAGAAGAGAACACAAACTATGACGGCGGCCGTCTGTCGGTTAAGATCAGTGATACTGAGGAAGCCGGACCCGAACCTGAGCCGGAACCGTATCCGGAAGACAGGACGAACAACACGGTTCTGGAAACAGACTTCAAGGACCAGGGCTACCAGGGCTGGTACTACGGAAAGACAGACTGGAACGGAACGAAGTTCGAAATGGCTGAGTATAACGAATCCGAAGGCAAATACTTCGGAGACGGCGGACTCGAGCTCAAGAAAGACTTCATCCATCCGGGCAGCAGCGGCGGAAACAGCGCAGCGTACAAGTGGGTTGCGGCTGAAGACGGAACGATCTATGTGACAGGTGAATATGTGAAGTTTGCCAACAGCGCAGACGCAGGAGCGGACGGCACATCGCTGCGGATTGTTCTGAACGATGATACAGACGGTCTGAAGTGGTACGATGCAGGTGGAAACTTTACGGAAGACAAAGTGATTGAGATCAATG
>CADABS010000058.1 GCA_902786245.1 uncultured Erysipelotrichaceae bacterium | reverse complement strand
TCATTACAAAGAAGATATCGCTCTGTTTGCAGAGATGGGATGGAATGTATTCCGTCTGTCGATCAACTGGGGCAGAATCTATCCCAACGGCGATGATGAGACACCGAATGAAGCAGGTCTGCAGTTCTATGACAATGTATTTGACGAGTGCAGAAAATACAATATCGAACCGCTGGTCACGATCTGCCATTACGAGATCCCCTGGGCAATCGTCACAAAGTACCATGGCTTCTATTCCCGCGATACGATCGATCTGTTTGTAAAATACTGCGAAACGATCTTCACAAGATACAAGGACAAGGTTAAGTACTGGCTGACATTCAATGAAATCAATACACCGCTGATGTCTCTGAGCGGCGGCATGTCCAACATGTACAGCCTCGGTCTGATGGAAGATGAAGACATCAATGCGACAGAACCGATCAAGCTTTCCGACATTAAGAGCGATACGCAGAAGAAATGGACAGCCCTGCACAATGAATTCGTTGCCAGCGCCAAGGCTGTTATTCTGGGACATCAGATCAATCCTGACTTCAAGATCGGAAACATGATCTGCCATATCACCGTCTATCCGCTGACCTGCAACCCGGCAGATCTGCTGCAGACACAGTATGAAGATGATCTGAAGAACAACCTGTGCGGCGATGTACAGGTCAGAGGCGAATATCCTGCATATGCAAAGAAACTCTGGGCTGACCAGGGAGTTACGCCGGATTTCATCAAAGAAGGCGATGAAGAGATCCTGAAGCAGGGCACGGTCGATATGTATACATTCTCGTACTACATGTCCAACTGCGTCACTGTCGCAAAGGATGCGGAAAAGACAGCCGGCAATATGTCGCTCGGTGCGAAGAACCCGTACCTGAAAGCATCCGACTGGGGCTGGCAGATCGACCCGATCGGCCTGAGATGGACGCTGAACAAACTGGCAGAGCGCTATCCGCATGTACCGCTGATGGTCGTTGAAAACGGCTTCGGTGCATTCGACAAAGTCGAAGAAGACGGCTCGATCCATGACGCATACCGTATCGACTACTTCCGCGAACATATCAAGGCAATGGGCGAAGCCATCGATGACGGCGCACCGCTGATCGGCTATACGACCTGGGGCCCGATCGATCTTGTTTCGGCAAGCACCGGCGAATATGCAAAGAGATACGGCTTCATCTATGTCAACAGACACGATGATGGCACCGGCGACTTCTCAAGATCAAAGAAGGATTCCTTCTGGTGGTACAAGAAGGTCTGCGAATCCAACGGCGAATGCATTGAATGATCCGGAATGAAAAGAGTCAGATCACTGATCTGATTCTTTTTTTGCGTTCTCTTTGTTTTCATGGAACCGCAGCTTTCCGAAATCATCGTAGTTTTCCAGAAAACTGTGCATCCTGTCATCGGCTTTATATCCCGGAAAGGATTCGATCTGCACGGCATGCAGAGCCCGGAAGATATTGTCTTCGATTTCCGGATTTGTCTTCTTCAGCTGGCGGATCAGATTCTTGGATTCCAGACGCTTCGAGGACAGCGAAGGATCTTCACCGGATGTGTTTTCCGTGAACCGGCAGGCACACTGGATGAACGAAAGATGATTGTATGCTGCCCAGGATCTGACCGCATCCTCCTTGACGCAGTACATCGGCCGGATCAGTTCCATGCCCGGGAAGTTTTCACTGTGCGATTTGGGAATGATCGTTTCCAGCTTGGAACTGTAGAACATCGACATCAGCGTTGTTTCGATGATGTCGTTGAGATGGTGTCCCAGTGCGATTTTGTTGCAGCCAAGCTCCCGGGCCCGGTTGTACAGATGGCCCCGCCGCATTCTTGCGCACAGATAGCAGGGCTTCTTTTCCTGGGCATTGGCAATGGCGAAAATATTCGTTTCGAATACCGACAGGGAAAGACCCAGGCGTTCTGCATTCTCTTCGTTCTTTTTCCGGTTTTCCGGGCTGTAGCCGGGATCCATCATCAGATATACGGTTTCAAAGGGAATGTCGCTGTGCTTCTGCAGCAGCCGGAACAGCAGGGCCATGCACATCGAATCCTTGCCGCCGGAAATGCACAGCGCGATCCGGTCGCCCGGCTGGATCAGCTCGTAGCGGTTGATCGAAGTCAGAAAGGGAGCCCACAGAGTACTCTTGAAATGCTTGAATATGCTGCGCTCGATCTGCTCTGTATCACTTAGTTCTCTTTTCATAAACCGCTCCGTATTTACCACAGCAATATACACTGAATGAGGGAAAAAGAACAGTCTTCTGTTCACGTACTGCGGTTTGTTGTATGATTCATACATGATTAACGGGAGGCAGAATATGTTCAGAAAAATGAGACGCTTCCGCCAGCAGATGAGCGAAGAAGACACAAAGAAACTGCTCCGCGAAGAAAGACGCGGCGTATTGGCAATGAAGGGCGATGATGACTATCCCTACGCAATTCCGATGAATTTCTGGTATGACGAAAAGAATAACAGAATATGCTTTCACGGAGCCTCGGAAGGCCATAAAATCGATTCGGTCCGTTCCCATCCGAAGGTATCGTTCTGCGTCTATGATGCCGGATATCAGGATGAAGGCGACTGGGCATATCATGTGCACAGCGCCGTCGTATTCGGAAAGATCGCAGAAATCAAAGACAGAGCGGAAACGATTGAAACAGCCCGGCAGATCGGACTGAAATACTATCCCGATGCAGAGAGCGTCGAAGCGGAGATCGAAAAGGCAGGCGGCAGAGTTGTATGCCTGGCACTGGAAATCGAACATATGACCGGAAAGCTGGTATACGAACAGTGATGAAACAGATCAGAGACTTTAAAAAAATCACCGTCACGCCGAAACAGGAGAAGTCCGTCCGGAACGGACATCCCTGGATCTATGAAGATGAGATCACTGGCGCAGACAGCGGTATCGAAAACGGCAGTATCGTCGATGTATTCGGGCAGAAGGGAAACTGGCTGGGCAGCGGCTTCTGGAGTCAGACATCCAAGATCCGCGTCAGACTGCTTTCGGACAATGCCAATGAGACATTTGGCGAGGCCTTTTTCCGCCGCAAGGTGCAGTATGCCGTGCAGTACCGCCGCGATGTCATGCAGGATGACTTTGAAGTATGCCGGCTGATCCACGGGGAAGCGGACGGACTGCCGGGGCTGACGGTCGACCGCTATCACAATATTCTCGTCAGCGAAGTCGCCAGCTGCGGTACGCAGAAGCACATCGATGTCATCTATGATGCCCTGCGGGAGATGATCCCCGGCATCGAAGGCATCTATGAACGCAATGAAAGTCCGCTGCGTCTGAAAGAAGGACTGCCGCAGTACAAAGGATGGTATGGGGATACACATCCGGATACCTGTATCTTCGAAATCGAAGAAAACGGGATCCGCTATGAAATCGATGTCGAAAACGGACAGAAAACAGGCTTCTTTCTGGACCAGAAATACAACCGTCTGGCAGCTGCGAAGATTGCCAGAGGCAGACGGGTGCTTGACTGCTGCACGCATATCGGTTCCTTTGCCCTGAATGCGGCCAAAGCCGGCGCATCGTATGTATGCGCCATGGATATTTCCGAATCCGCGCTGGAGAACGCCCGCCGCAATGCCCGCCATAACGGCCTGCAGATCGATACCGTCCAGGGAGACGTATTTGAGGTTCTGCCGCAGATGATCGAAGACCATGCCCGCTTTGACA
Organism: uncultured Erysipelotrichaceae bacterium; assembly: GCA_902786245.1. Classification (GTDB taxonomy): domain Bacteria; phylum Bacillota_I; class Bacilli_A; order Erysipelotrichales; family Erysipelotrichaceae; genus Bulleidia. The sequence goes on along the minus strand of CADABS010000058.1, from coordinate 9,115 downwards.
TGATCATTCTCGATCCGCCGGCTTTCACCAAAAGCAGAAAAACATTTGCCAATGCAAGAAACGGATACCGGCGGATCAACCGGGATGCGATGCGTCTGCTGAAGCGGGGAGGATATCTTGCGACATGTTCCTGTTCTCATTTCATGCCCAAAGAAGAATTCATCCGGATGATCTGCGATGCCGCTAAAGATGCCGGTGTATCCGTACGGATCATCGAACAACGCGGCGCCGCACCGGATCACCCGGTACTGCCGGCAGTGCCCGAAACAGAATATCTGAAATTCGTGCTGCTGCAGATCATATAGGAGAGAACATGATTACAGATCAGACAATCGCAAGGATCCGCCGTTTCTCAGATGAAAGGGACTGGCATCAGTTCCATACCCCGGCAAACCTGGCCAAATCGATCGCAATCGAAGCGGCAGAACTGCTGGAATGCTTTCAATGGGATGAAGAGAACTTCGACCTGAAGCACACCGCCGAAGAACTGGCAGATGTCATGAACTACTGCCTGCAGATGTGCGACCGGCTGGATCTGGATCCGGATGCCATTCTGAACGAAAAATGCACGCAGAACGAAGAAAAATACCCGGTTGACCAGGCAAAAGGAAGCGCGGAAAAGTACACGGTGTATATTAGACAAAAAGCATCAAAAGTTCAGTAAATACGTATTGCTTAAGACATGCGGGAAACCTTGTAGGGACGGCGGTCATGGCGGCTGAACCATAAAAATGGTAAAATACCACTGAAAGAGGTGGACCGAATGTATAAAATCAATGATATTGTCGTATACAGACGGGATGTCTGTAAAGTCGTCGGGAAACACCGCAGTGACTTCAACGGAGAACAGTGCTATATACTGGTTCCGTATATGAAGCAGGATGGATCAGTGCGCATGCAGGTGCCGGTCGCCAATAAAGGCGGACATCTGCGCAACCTGATCACCCCGGATGAGATCGATCAGCTGATCCGGGATACACCGGATATTGAAATGCTGGTCAACAAGCCTGCCAATATGAAAAGCCAGTATGCCGCGCTGCTGAAAGGAGACGAGATTTCCGATCTGATCCGGATCATCAAGACCTCCTACAGCCGCAACCAGGCAAGACTCAGACAGCACAAAAAACTCGCATCGATCGATGATGAGTATCTCCGCAAAGCAGAACAGTACCTTTACGCAGAACTTTCTGTTTCATTGGGAATGAGTTATGATGAATCGAAATCATGGTTTGAGCAGGAGGTTGCCAAGATCGACCGCAGCTGAACAGTTCAAATGGCTTGACAAAACAGTGCGGCCATATGACAATACAGCAGCGTCTGTAAACATTTCCGCAGATTGAAAAAACCGGACGCCGTCCGGTTTTTTATGAGGAGGACCGAAAAATATGCCCGCAATTCTTTTTTTCCTTAACTCCATGGGACTGGGTGTCGGCCTGGCAATGGATGCTTTTACCGTATCGATCGCGGACGGCCTGAGCGAGCCGGATATGAGCACCCGCAGGAAACATCTCATTGCCGGAACGTTTGCTTTCTTTCAGTTGATGATGCCGTTGGCCGGGTGGTTCTGTGTGCATACGGTCATCTCCGTCTTCGGTGTCCTTGAGCAGTGGATTCCGTGGATCGCCTTTGTGATCCTGGGCCTGATCGGTGCAAACATGGTGAAAGAAGGATTCTCAGACGATGCGGAAGCGTCCGGAAACATGCACAGGATCGGTGTATCGGAACTGATCATGCAGGCAGTTGCCACATCCATCGATGCGCTTTCGGTAGGAATCACCATTGCCGAATACCCGTTCTCCGGAGCGGCAGCGGCGGCGGTGATCATCGGCGCAGTCACATATGCGATCTGCCTTGGTGGTATTTATCTGGGCGGCAGGGTCGGTACCCGTTTCAACCGCAAGGCATCTGTCTTCGGCGGTGCCATTCTGATCTTCATCGGCGCCGAAATACTGATCAGAGGTCTGTTCTTCTGATCAGACGTGCAGATAAGGGAATACATTGGAGAAACTGTCCTGGATCAGCAGGTCTGCCTCCCGGTCATACGGGGTTACGGAGCGGTTGATCAGGACCATGTTCTTGCCGTAGAAATAGCGGATCAGACCGGCCGCCGGATAGACGACCAGCGAGGTCCCTAAGACGATCAGCACATCCGCGCTCTGCAGAGCAGCGACAGCGCCTTCCAGCACAGCGCTGCTGAGACCTTCTTCATAGAGAACGACATCCGGCTTGACGATGGCGCCGCAGCGCGGACAGCGGGGAATTCCTTCGCTGTCACGGATAAACTCCGCCGGATAGAATGCATTGCATTCCGTGCAGTAATTGCGCAGGACAGACCCGTGCAGTTCATATACCCGTTTCGAGCCGGCCTTCTGATGGAGACCGTCGATATTCTGGGTGATGACGCCGAGAGATCTGCCTTTTTTTTCGCATTCGGCGATGAATTTATGGGTCTGGTTGGGCTCTGCATCCAGGCACAGCATCTTGTCTTTGTAGAAACGGTAGAACTCCTCCGGATTCTCCATGAAGAAACTGTGCGAAATGATCGTCTCCGGCGGGTATTTATACTGCAGGTTGTATAACCCGTCCTGGGAACGGAAATCGGGGATGCCGCTGTCAGTGGATACACCGGCACCGGTAAAGAATACGATATGGCGTGCTTCATCGATGATCTTCTGCAGCTGTTCAACTTTGCTGTTCATCTTCTTTCCTCCTGTACTGCTGAATGATTTTTCCGCTCAGACCGGTCAGCTGCCCGATCAGAGTCTGCGGCCGGAGCACCTCCAGACGGCCGGTGAACTGCACCAGCCAGCTGATCAGGGTCGGTGTGACGGATGTTCTGATATTTGCCGTAAATGTACGGTCTGTTACTTCACTGATAATCATATCACTGCCGAATTCATCATAGACGATCGAAGCCATGTCTTTTTCAAAGCGTACCGTTACCGTATCCGGTTCGCCGTGATACATCTGGAAGGAATCGCGCATATGCGCCTGCAGATCGAAACGGATGGGCTCCGAGCCTTCATCCGGGGCAATCTGCACATCTTCCATTTTATCGATCCGGTAGTTGGAAAAAGAACGGTGCGTACGGGAATAGAAAATACAGTACCAGCGTCCGGCCCGGGAGACGACCGCGCAGGGAACCAGATGGTAATGCGTTCTGTCGCGGCGGTAGCTGCGCTGGTGACCGATGGTGATGTCATAATACAGAAAATCTGCCGCATCGCCGCCGGCGATCGCTTCCAGAAGCGTTTCAATGATCACAAGGACATGCTCATTGTCCGTTTTGGATGCGGACGGCATTTCTTCCGGCAGGCTGTTTTTCTGCGGATTGCTGAGCAGGGAAAGCAGCTTGGCATTCAGGTTTTCAGATGCGGCCGCAGAAAGCGCATTGGAAGAATTGACAGTTTCCCGCAGAAACAGGATCTCCGCCGGGGTCCAGCGGCGCTGTATATAGTATCCCTGGAAGCCGCCTTTTCTGGAGAACACAATGTTCTCTCCGTATTCCTTCATGATTTCGATTGCCTTATACACCGATCTGCGGCTGACCGTCATGCCGTTTTCCTGGAGCTGAGCGAGCAGTTCCGGCATGGAGATCCGATGCTGTTCATCGGTCTCTTCATACAGGATCCTGCGCACTGCCCAGGGCAGAATAATCATTTCGCCTTTTTTCATGCATTTATTTCCTTTTTTTATCCATTGTACACCATTGTGTACAGTGGATTGCGTGAAACTTTATAGAATGACAGTGTACCGGAGGTAAATGAAATGACCGCAAACATGAAACTGATGATCAGCGAAGGACTTCTGATCTGGGCGTTCTCCTGCGCAATCAACGGATATACAGCCGCAGCGGCAGGCATCGGGGTGCTGACCCTGGCTGCCGACCTGACATTTTTCACAAAGAAAAAGATCATGAGACACAGAAGGGCAATTCTGCTGTCCGCATTCATCCAGGTGTGCGCGGTGCGGATCTGCGGTCTTGGTGCCCATATGCCCGTTATCGGTGTGCTGGCCTGCGTCAGTGCGCTGCATGCGGTCATGTGGAACACTGCCAATCCGGAAGCCGTGCAGAATGTCATGCACGCACTGCTCGGTACCATGACCGGCTTCTATACGCTGGCCATGCTGATACCGAATACGCAGTTCTCTTTCGCGGAGATGATCGTTCTTCTCTCCGTCATCTATCTGCCTCTGTGCGGCAGATATATGGTCAGAACCGTATCGGCAGAGTTCGGTGTCCGCAAAAAAATAGAAGAAAAAGCGATGCTGCAGTAATATAATCTTTGTTATGGACAGAAAAAACAAAAGCATTGAGAATACAGAAAAAAAGCACATCCATGAAACCGCAGATGCCGGCAGAACAGCTGTCCGCACCGGGATTCTCTGCAATGTGCTGCTTTTTCTTGTCAAACTGACGATCGGCCTTGTTTCAGGCTCGGTGGCTGTTGTTTCGGACTCATTCAACAATCTCACCGACTGCATATCCAATCTCATTACGCTGGCCGGTCTGCGTATAGCGGAGAAGCCGGCAGACAGCCGCCATCCGTTCGGACACGGCCGGGTCGAGTATATCGCATCCTTTATTCTGACCGTACTGATTTTCCTGGCAGCGGCGGAATTCATGCGGACAAGCATTGACCGGATCCTGCATCCCGGCACGGTTTCGTTCCATCCGCTGATGGCAGCGCTCCTTGTCATCAGTATGGCGGTGAAGCTGTGGCTGGCCGGATATTATGAGAAAGCAGCCTCCGCAACACGGATCCTGTCTCTGCAGGCAGCTGCGGCGGATTCCCGCAGCGATGTTCTGGTAACGCTGACAACGGTCATCGCAATGGCGGTGTATTTGACCGGCACCTCACTGCCGGCGGACGGCATCGCCGGAGTCATTGTTTCATTATGCATTTTCAAGGCCGGATATGATATTGCCCGCGCGATCATCGACCGTCTTCTCGGATCTCCTGCCGACAGCAGTCTGGCAGCGGAAATCAGCGGGCTTCTGAATGAGGAAGATGAAATCCTCGGCGTCCACGATCTGATCCTGCATGACTACGGCCCGGATGTCCGCATCGGCTCCGCCCATATCGAACTCGACGGGCATCTGCCGTTTATCCGTGCCCACGAGATCGCAGATGCGGCGGAAAGGAAAATCCAGTCGCAGCTTCATGTGCAGATGACACTGCATATGGATCCGGTGGAAGACGATGAAAGAACAAAACAGTATCTTGCCCGCTGCCGCAGAGTCATCCGGGAATCGCATACCGGCATCACCCTGCATGACTTCCATCTTAAGGCAGACAAAGGGGAAGTGATCCTGTACTTTGACCTGCAGATGCCGTTCGGCACTGCCTGGATCCCATCGGATATCAAAGCGGCGATCGACAGGGAATTCGCAGACGATCCGGTACCGGTGCGTGCATGTATTTCATTCGATCAGGGATACCTGACCGGTGTAAAACAATGAAGCAGCTGCGCTGCCGGGCAGCACTGGTCTGCTGTGCACTGATCTGGGGATGCGCATTTGTCGTGCAGACAACTGCCATGGAACATGTCGGACCGATGACATTCACCGCTGTCCGCAGTCTGATTGCGGCAGTGACCTTATGCGCGATGATGCCTTTTTTCCATGATGCGTCAGCTGAAAAGAATGTCAGACGGCTCTGGAAGGGCGGTATCATTACCGGCGTGATTCTGAGCCTTGGCGCGTCGCTGCAGCAGATCGGAATCCAGTATACGACCGTTGCCAAAGCAGGATTCCTCAGTGCGCTGTATGTGGTCATCGTTCCGCTGCTTGCCGTATTCATGAAAGAAAAGATCCGTCCGGCCGTATGGATCGCCGTGGGCATTGCCTGTGCCGGTCTCTACCTGCTTTCTTTTTCCGGAACGGCTTCCTTCAGCGCCGGCGACCTGCTGATCATTGCCTGTGCATTTGTCTATTCTCTGCATATCATGGCGATTGCCCGGTTTTCACCCGGACTGGACGGTGTGCGCTATTCCTGTGTACAGTTTCTGACCGCCGGCATTCTGTGTATGATCCCGGCACTGCTGTATGAAGAAATCTCATGGGCATCGCTGCTTGCGGCAAAATGGGAAATCCTCTATGCCGGCATCCTGTCATCCGGGGCTGCCTATACACTGCAGATCTACGGTCAGAAGAATACCGAGCCTTCCGTGGCTTCTCTGCTTCTTTCTCTGGAAAGCGTCTTTGCGGCAATTGCCGGATTCGTGCTGCTGCATCAGACCATGATGATCCGGGAAGTCATCGGCTGTGCCCTGATCTTCTGTGCCATCCTGCTGGCGGAAACAAAGTAAAACGCTTCATCTCATGACAGACGAAGCGTTTGTTTTATTTTATTGTGCTGCGATCATCAGCGCAGTGATCTTCTTTGCATATTCAACCGGATCGTCGATCGGCAGTCCCTGGATCAGCAGAGCCTGATCATACAGGACTTCGGCATATTCCGCGAGTTTCTGCGGATCGCTGCTGTAGACATCTTTCAGCTTGCCGAAGATTGCATGATCCGGATTGATTTCCAGGATCTTGACTGCTTTCATGCCGCTGTTGGGATTCATCGGATCATTGGCCATGTAGCGTTCCATATCCAGCGACAGACCTTCATCCGCAACGATGCATACCGGATCGTCTTTCAGACGGGAAGAGATCCGTACTTCCTTGACATTGTCCTTGAGCGCTTCTTTCATTGCTTCCAGCATGTCTTTGTTTTCGGCTGCGGTTTCTTCCTTTTTCTTCTTTTCTTCTTCGGTGTCGAGATCGATATCCGCCTTGTTTACCGACTGGAATGTATGTCCGTCATAATCGCGCATAACCTGCGCCACGAATTCATCACGTTCATCGAGGAAGTAGAGGACCTCGTAATTCTTATCACGGATCTTCTCAAGAACCGGAAGCTTTTCAATATCTTCAATGTACTTGCCGCAGGCATAATAGATGGCCTTCTGGTCTTCCGGCATACGTTCGGTATATTCCTTCAGGGTGACATAGGAACCGTCTTTGCTGGAACGGAACATGATCAGATCCTGCAGCTGTTCCTTATGGACGCCGTAATCCTTGTAAATACCGTATTTCAGGTTCAGGCCGAAGCTGTCGAAGAAATGTTCATAGGCGTCACGGTCTTCCTTCAGCATCTCTTCCAGAGCCGACTGGATCTTCTTTTCGATCGATCTGGCCAGAGCTCTGACCTGGCGGTCCTGCTGCAGGATTTCACGGGAGATATTCAGGTTCAGATCATCGCTGTCGATCAGACCGACAACGAAGCGGAAGTGATCCGGCAGAAGATCTTTTGCCTTGTCGAGAATGAATACGCCTTTGGAATACAGCTGCAGACCCGGTTCATAGGTCTGGTAGTAGAAATCAAACGGCGCCCGGGAAGGGATGAAGAGCAGAGCCGTGTAGGAAAGACTTCCTTCGACGGTATAGTGGATGACCTTTGCGGGATTTTCCCAGTCATTGAATTTCTGCTTGTAGAACTCATTGTATTCTTCCGGCTTGATCTTGGATTTGCTCTTCTTCCACAGCGGAATCATGGAGTTCAGTGTTTCTTCCTCCTGCGTATCGATCGTCTTCTTGTCATCGGTCGGGTCGGGAATGGACTTCGTGACATTCATGTTGATCGGATAGCGGACATAGTCGGAATACTTCCGGATCAGTTCGCGGATCTTGAATTCCTCCAGATATTCGGAGTATTTCTCATCATCCGTGTCATCTTTGAGGTCGAGGATGATCCTGGTGCCGATTTCCGGCTTATCGATTTCACTGATCACATAGCCGTCTTCACCGCTGGATACCCAGCTGTAGGCCTGATCGCATCTGGCGCTGTGCGTTTCCACCGTAATCTTTTTCGCTACCATGAACGCACTGTAGAAGCCGACACCGAACTGTCCGATGATATCGATATTCTTCTCGGCTTTTTCCAGCTGTGCACGGAATTCAGCCGAACCGCTTTTGGCAATCGTTCCGAGATTCTTTTCCAGTTCTTCCTGGTTCATGCCGATACCGCTGTCGGCAATGATCAGTCTGCGGTTTTCCTTATCCCGCTCGATTGTTATCTTCAGATCTTTCTTCGCCACTTTGCATTCCGGATCTGTGAGGGACAGATAATGACGCTTGTCCAGCGCATCTGACGCATTGGAAATCAGTTCGCGCAGGAAGATTTCCTTATTGGTATAAATTGAATTGATCATCAGTTCCAGAAGACGTCTGGACTCTGCTTTAAACTGCTTCTTTGCCATTGTTAGCCTCCTTAGCACTCTAATTGATTGATTGCTAAAACATCTTAGCACTCTTATGCCGGGAGTGCAAGCGGTACCGCCAAAACAGCATCCCGGCATTGCTTTATAATGACATTCATGCAGATTCTGTGCCATAATTTGAATGCAGTATTGTATGAGCAGAGACTAATGGAAAATATTGTTCGGAAACTGAGGAACCGGCTGCACAGCGAAGGCGACAGATCGCTCAGCTTCAGAATTGCCGTATCCATGACAACGCTGGTAATCGTCGTAATGGTGATCGTTACGACGGTTTTTGCCATAGCTGCCGGCCAGATCTTTGATACCGTACAGGAATCCAACCGGAAAATGAGTGAAACCTCATTGGGCGAATCGCTCGTCACCATCGGGGAAATGACGCTGGACAGAATGATCGGAATGGCAGTCGATAAAGCGGAAACAGCCGATCAGCTGTTCCGTGAATTCGAGGTTTCCGTGTCGGTGGTCGCCGCGGCGGCAGAACAGGTATACAGCCATCCGGAAAGATACCGGAGCAGACCGGTATCTCTGCCGGATCCTGAACAGAACGGTGCGCTTTCCGTACAGATCCTGTATTCGCCGGAATTCGATCCGGATGATCCTGCAGACGCCGCCGAAGCTGATCTTCTGGGCAATATCGCCGATACGCTGTATGCGGTCAACGAACACGGCTCCAATCTGGCTTCTGTCTACTACAGTTCGGAACGCGGCTTTACGATCATTGCGGATTATATCTCCTCAAATAAATAAAAGCCGTTTTTGCACATGAGTGCTAACCTGAATATAATGTAGATGGTTCAAGCGAACCTAGAAAGATTATTCAGGCAGGCAACTAAGATCTTGTGCG
>CADABS010000057.1:11996-24955 GCA_902786245.1 uncultured Erysipelotrichaceae bacterium | reverse complement strand
GCAGACCGCTTTTACATTATAGGCTCCGCTGGCAGAGACTCATCGGTTAACCTTCTTTGAACCTCCGGACTATCCGGAGGTTTTCCGTTACAAAAAAAGACTGTATTGAGCCATGCAATACAGCCTGTTCATGTGTTTTTACTTTGTCAGAATTTCAATCTGATGATCCATTTCCTCAATCACTTCCTGCGGAATACTGTACTGCTCTGCCACAGACCTCAGAGATCTGTCCTGGGCTGAGCGGAGCGGAATCGGTCCGACGGAAGGCATCTTCTCCAGTAACATTTCCAGGACACCCGGTTTCTTCAGCAGTTCGCCGCAGGTTGAATCCACGGAAAGCAGTCCAAGGGGTGCATGCGTCATTTCATAGGTATATGCATACGTACCGCTGCCCACATGACAGATACCGTCTCTGACATCTTCAAACAGCGGATTGGCTGTTTCGGTTCTTCCATCCCAGTCCGGCAGAACCACCTGTGCCTGTGCCCCGAAAGGAACGCTGATCTGCAGACAGAGCGTCTTTCTTCCCTGCAGCTGCCAGTCAATCTTCCATTCACCTGCTGCGGAGCGGTATGCCATATGGATACTTCCCAGCTTCACATGCGGCACCGGTGCGATCTGTGCACTGGCAAATCCCGGTTCCAGCGGTTTCAGACCGGCACATCTCTCAAAGCTCCACTGCACAATTGCGCCATAGGAATAATGATTCAGACTGTTCATGCCGGTACTTGAAATCAATCCGTCTGCGCCGACGCTGTTCCATCTTTCCCAGATCGTTGTCGCCCCGAGATTGACTTCATACAGCCACCCCGGATACTCCTCATTGAACAGCAGTGCATATGCCAGATCATCCCGGCCGATCTTTGTCAGCGCATCTGCCAGCAGCGGCGTACCGACAAATCCCGTCTTCAGTTTCCGGTTATTATTCTCCAGCAGTTTCACCAGCACCGCTGCGTGTTTTTCTTTTTTCCCGAGATCATTCTGAACGGAAAGGATCTGTCCGGTCTGCGTCATGACTGCGCACCTGCCGGACGGTGTATAGTACTCTTCCAGCAGTTCATCTCTGATATGGTCTGCCAGCGCCCGGTATTCTTCCGCATCCTGCGTAAATCCCAGAATTTCAGCTGCTTCGGCAGTGATCAGAGCGCTCCTGCGGTAATAGACATCCGCAATGAATCCTTCTTCCGTACCGCCGATCACCGCATCCGGCGCATCCGCTCCGTCCAGAGCCAGCCAGTCGCCGAAATGGAAATGCTTTCTCCAGCCATGATCATCGCCGTCAATCTTACGGATATACTCCACCCATCCCTTCATCGCATCATAATGTTCCTGCAGAATGGACGGATCCCCGGTAAACATATACATATTCCAAGGGATAATCGTTGTCGCATCGCCCCAGACGGCAGCGCATCCGCCCGCAGGATTGTTAAATGTCAGATCAAAGGAAGGAACGACCATCGGCACCATACCGTCATTGTCTGCCTGTTCCCTTGCCATGTCATACATGTATTTTCTGTAGAATGCATAGGCATCGCTGAAATACAGAGCCGTTGCGCTGAATACCTGGGCATCCCCGGTCCATCCCATGCGCTCATCTCTCTGCGGGCAGTCGGTCGGCACATCGACAAAATTGCCTTTCATGCCCCACTCCGCATTTCTGATCAGACGGTTGATCTTCGCATTGCCTGTTTCCAGTTCTGCCGTCATCGCATTATCGGAATACAGCGCGATACCTTCAAAATCCTCCGGTTTCAGATCATGCACACCTTCGATTTTCATATATCTGTATCCGTAGAACGTAAACATCGGACGCAGAACATGTTCTTCCCCATCCGAGATATACACATACTCTGCCTTTGCGGAACGCAGATTGTCTCTGTAGAAATTTCCCTTCTGCAGAATTTCCGATGCCTGCAGACGGATGACCGTTCCCTTCGGCTCATGCACTTTCAATGTAAAGATACCGGCAATATTCTGTCCGAGATCCACGACGGTTTCACCGGCAGGTGTAATGATGATTTCCGGACGGAAGCGCTCATGCGCCTTGACAGGAACGCTGCGTGTATCATGCAGTTCCGGCATTTCCTCTGTACATACAGTAGCCTTTACCGGCGCCGCGGGTGAAAGCGTATCATCGCGGTGTTCCCCGTCATAGATATTGGAAAACGTAATATCCGAACGCGTAACATCCCAGGAATCATCCGTTCCGATGACTTCGGAAGAACCGTCCGCATATGTCACATGCAGTTCCGCAATCAGACGGTATCCTTTTCCATAGCGGAAATCCCAGTGTCCGTTGAATCCGAAACGGCCCAGGTACCAGCCGTCGCCCAGATATACCGAAAGCGTTCCTGCTTCCTTCACCGCCTCTGTCACATCATAGGTCTGTGCCTGCAGCCAGTCTGTGTAATGATTGCAGAAAGGCGTCAGATAGCTGTCGCCGATTTTCTTTCCTCTGTAATATGCTTCATACAGACCCAGACCGCATATATACAGCCTTGCCCGAATCACGTCTTTTCCAAGGGAAATCTCTTTGGAGAATACCGGATGGCGGTCTCCCTTTTCACAGGTGATCCATTCAGCCTGCCATGGCGCATGCATCATACCGGTCTCAAATATCTGCTCTGCGGATACAGCTTCTTCCCCGGCATCGCTGCGCACCGCAGCCGTCCAGGTATACCGGGTACGCGGCTTCAGATCAAGATCTGTCAATGTCCCTTCGGAAGAAAGCTGCGCATACCCCGTATCCAGAACAACATTTCCTTCTTCATATACCCGCAGCCGGGAAGAAACTGCCTTCTTTCCTTCTGCTTCCTCAACCGTCCATGAAAAAACAGGTCTGCCCAGTTCCATACCGAGCGGATTGTCAAAATGACTGACTCTGCAATTGACAATAATCATCTGTGTACTCTCCTTCGTTCTGCAATCTTTGATTATATATTCCGTCTTCTGTACTCCCTGTCAGTATACCATCCACCCCTGTACGATTCACAGAATCCATTTAGTTTTCAGCATTTCCTTTTCAATCCCGGTGTATGATATATTCATGAAAACATTGATAAAACAGATCATTTTATTACTGCTGTGTATCGCCCTTCTGCCGCTGAGTGCCATCCGTACCAGGGCAGAAGAAGACAATTCCGGCAACGAAACGATTCATTCTGAATTCTATGCCCTGACCACGGTCAAGAATACGAGTATCGATGTTCCTTTCAACATCAACTGGTTCCGCCAGGATGCCAGAATCTATTCCCATGATCTGGCAAAACTGTCCATCGGTCTGGCAACTGCGGCCTTCCGTCCCAATACCGCCATCTCCGGCGAAGGGACCGCCGCCGATATGAATCTGAGCGAATTCCTGGAAGAAGCCCATTTCACCGACCTGCGCAGCGATGACTATGACAAGAACCCGAGCAAGTACACCGTTTCCACTGTCATGGGACACCAGAAAGTCGGGACCGGCGATGATGCCTTTGAACTGATCGCGGTCGGTGTCTGCGGACAGGGATATGTCGATGAATGGGAATCCAATTTCACCATCGGCAACGGCAAGATCCATGAAGGATTCAAGCGTTCTTCCGATCTGATCTATGACCGTATCTTCGGATACATCGCAGGCATGAGGCTGGAAGGACCGATGAAAATCTGGATTTCCGGATTCAGCCGGGCAGCCGCAGTATCCAATATCACAGCCGCCCGTCTTACGGATTCCATGGTATTCTCGCAGGAAACCGTATTCGCCTATACATTCGCAACGCCGAGAACAGCTGTCGACCCGAATTATTCCGTGTACCGCAACATCTTCAACATCGTCGGAAAAGCAGACCCTGTACCCAATATTCCGTTTGCGGACTGGGGCTATGAACGCTATGGCACGACCCTGTATCTTCCGGCTCTGGAAACAGATTCCGATTTCATGCAGAAACGCGTAGAAGCCGACAGGATCTACAAACAGCTGACCGGCATCGACTACTGGTACAACGAAGACGCAAACAAAACCATCCGGACGATTCTGTCCTACTTCCTGGAGATCTTCCCCACTGCCGGCATCTATTCACGCTGCCTGCAGGACAAGCTGATCTATATCTGGGAAAACCCGACTCCGACAAATGTCCTGCGCAATCTTCTTGATATCGCCAATGACCCGGTCGTGATCACCGACGAAACCAGAGACCTGGCAAATTCCCTGTTAAACTACATGACCCTGCTGGTCTATGACTACGCCTCCAGCAAATCCATCTTCCGCAAATGGAACCGGGCCGCTTCCGCAGGCGCCAACCTCCTGCAGGCCCATACCCCGGAACTGTATGTTTCCTGGATGTTCTCTGCCGATACTGCCGATGAGCTGTATACAAAGACCAGAGACTACACAACCTTATACGTTGACGCTTCCGCCCCTGTATACCTGCAGAAAAACGGTGTCACCATCGAATCGATCGATCCGATCTTCCGCTATGACGAAGAAACAGGCACCCACATCGAACTGGTACCGGAATCCGAGCGGACCGTACCGGAAGAGAACATCTACCTGACATATAACAGCGACGGTGTTGTCGCAACCGTTCCGGGAGATACGGATTATACACTGTATATGGAAAGCAGTGAAGGAGATGCCCGTTTCCGTGTCATTGCCGTTGAATATACCACCGGCGTACAGACTGCGAAAAAGAATACGGTCTACCATATCCTCCTGCATCAGGGCGATCATATATCCTTCCATTTCAGTCCCGGCCAGATGATTTCCTGTGAATTGTCAGATACATTTGACCCGGAAGAATTCGTCACGGCAGATTTAGGCACAAACGCCTACTCCACCGTCATGTCCTCGCGCAGCGATGCAATGCAGATCTACTGGCGGGATACGGTCATTTACATCATCAGCGGCATCCTGATTGCGGCGGCGCTGCTGTTCTTCCTGCTGAGCTATTCCATCGGAAAGACCCGCTTCAGACGCAGAATGAAAATGGGCTGGATCCCCGAAGGCACAAAATACAGAATGTTCCCGATCTTCTGTATCCATCTCATATTTATGTTACTGATCATGATGCAGGTATTCCATGTCCTGATTCCGGATGACCTGCAGCTGCAGTTCCGCTATAAACTGGCCATCGGCATCATTTCCGTGCTGGTTGCCGGTCTCGGCTTCCTGCAGCGCAGATCCTTCCTTTCCGGCTTCATCCTTATAGCACTTGTCATTCTGACGACTGCGGATATCATCACCACCGATCATCTGATGATCGGATCCATCATGCACATCACCGCATATCTCGTCCTGAGCTTTGCCTTTATGAAAGAAGATCCGCCGGAATTAAAACAGTTTGCCATCTGGATCATCCTCTCTGTTGCCGGCATTCTCTGGCTTTCCCTGATCAGCGGCGAATACGGTCTGCTGCGGCTGTTCGCCATGATCTATCTGTGCACAGCACTGCTGATGATCACAATGTCCTTCGGCATGCCCCGGCGGGTATTCATCGGTACCCTGAACCTGTTCCTGGCCGGTATCTCGCTGATGTATAACCAGATCAACGGCATGACATTCGTGAGCCATCTGATCTCGCTGACCTTCTACTACTCGGCAATTGCCATCCTGGCCAGCACAAACACCCGGATCATCCAGGCAAGAGCCATACCCGACTTCAATACAGAGAAAGACGAAGAAGCCGAAGCAGCCGCATAATCAGGCAGCCAGCCGCAATCTTACCCAGAAAAAAAGTTCCGGAACCGGAACTTTTCAATACCCTTTCTTACCTTCAAAACCGATAATCAGTCCGCCTCTTTCCGCATAATAGCTGCACAGACCTGTCATCGCCCTGACCGTGACATCCGCCATCGGGAAGGATTCCAGAATCTTATCTTTCAGTTTATTTGCCAGATCGCTGTTCAGGCAGTTGGATATACGCATCTTGCCGCCTTCATAGCCCATATGCAGAATTGCCGAAACCATCTGGCTCAGTGCCTTCTTTGCACCGCGGCTGATATGTTCCTGCTGCAGCGTACCGACTGCGCTTGCCCGGCCGATAAAACGGATACCCAGCAGACCTGCAATCTTTGCAATTGCCGGGGGAACCCTGCCGTTCTTGGCAAGATTGCTCAGCGACTCCAGCTGGAACAGAAGCTTTGTCTCGGTCTGATACTCAATGATCTGCGCCTTGATTTCCTCAAACGGCAGACCCTGCTCCATCAGATCCCGGAGTTTTTCGATAATCAGTTCCATCTCGCCGCCGGTAGACAGCGAATCAATGACATAGATATCCGCATCCGGATGTTCCTCCAGGAAGATATCCCTGGCCTGCACAGCAGACGCATAGCTTCCGGATAAAGCGCTGGTGATCGTAATCGCAAATATCGTATCCGCGCCTTCAAAAGCTTCCAGCCATTCACCGACCGCCGGGCAGGATGTGCTGTTTTTGGAGCTGGTTTCCATCGCATGCACCAGTTCTTCCACATCCAGACCGATGACATCGGAAAACTCCCTGCCATCCGTAATGATCTTCAGCGGCACAGTACGGTAATCAATGGAACTGTTCAGTTCCAGCAGATTCGAAGTTGAATCAGAAACAATACGATACTTCATAAGCAAACTCCTGTTTAATCCATGGTAATCAGACCGAAATAACCTGTCAAGGGTTCTTCATAAACCGATAATGCGATATCGCTTACACAGGCAGCCTGCTGCAGAACTTCATTGATTTCAATCGCCTTCCGCACTCTCGTACCGGTTCGTCCATGCCAGTGCCCGCTTCAGATACTGACCGGTCCAGCTGACCGGATTCTCTGCGACCTGTTCCGGTGTTCCCTGGGCAATGATCGTTCCGCCGCTGTCGCCGCCTTCCGGACCGAGATCGATCACCCAGTCCGCGCACTTGATCACATCCAGATTATGCTCAATGACAATGACGGTATCGCCGTTGTCGACGATTCTCTGCAGAACTTCAATCAGACGCTTAACGTCATCGGTATGCAGACCGGTCGTCGGCTCATCCAGAATATACACCGTCTTGCCGGTTGCCCTCTTCTGCAGTTCACTGGCAAGCTTCACACGCTGCGCTTCACCGCCGGACAATGTCGTCGAAGACTGTCCGAGCTTGATATAGCCGAGTCCGACATCATACAGCGTCTGCAGCTTATTTTTGATCTTGGGATGATTTTTGAAGAATTCCAGTGCTTCCTCCACCGGCATCTCCAGCACATCATAGATATTCTTATCCCTGTATGTACACTGCAGCGTTTCTTCGTTATAGCGCTTGCCATGGCATACTTCACAGGGCACATAGACATCCGGCAGGAAGTTCATGGAAATGACCTTGACGCCGTCGCCCTGGCACGCCTCGCATCTGCCGCCTTTGGTATTGAACGAGAATCTGCCTTTGTCATAGCCGCGCAGACGCGCCTCCGGTGTCTTCGAGAAGACATCGCGGATATCATCAAACACGCCTGTATACGTCGCCGGATTGGAACGCGGTGTTCTGCCGATCGGATCCTGGTCGATCTGCACAAGCTTATCGATATTCTCCAGACCCTTGATCGTCCTGTATTTTCCCGGACGGATCTTCTGGCGGCCGAGATTCTGCAGCACCGCCTTCATGAACACATCATTGACCAGCGTACTCTTGCCCGATCCCGACACACCGGTCACCAGAACCAGTTTTCCGAGCGGGAATTTCACATTGATATCCTTCAGGTTATGCTCCGCCGCACCTTTGATCTCAACGCTCTTTCCGGTACCCTTTCTCCGTTTCTCCGGCATCGGAATGATCTTTTTGCCGCTGAGGTACTGCCCCGTGATCGATGCAGGTGTATTCATGACATCTTTCGGTGTTCCGTTCGCAATGACCTCGCCGCCATGCACACCGGCACCCGGTCCGATATCAACGATCCAGTCGGCACTCAGCATCGTTTCTTCATCATGTTCAACGACGATCAGTGAATTGCCCAGATCGCGCATGCTCTTGAGCGTTGCGATCAGCTTGGAATTATCCCTCTGATGCAGACCGATCGAAGGCTCGTCCAGTACATACAGCACCCCGCTGAGTCTCGATCCGATCTGGGTTGCCAGACGGATCCGCTGCGCTTCGCCACCCGACAGCGTACCGGCCAGACGGTCCAGGGTCAGATATTCCAGACCGACATCCTTGAGGAACTGCAGACGGGAACGGATCTCCTTGAGAACCATTTCCGCGATCTTCGCCTTCTCCGCATCCAGTTCCAGACCATCGATCCAGTTCAGTGCATTCACGACCGACTGCGATGTGAAATCATGAATATTCTTGTCTCCCACCCGGACCGAAAGAACCTGTTCATTCAGACGCTTTCCGCCGCACTTGGGACACGGCGATTCGATCATGAAGGAATGATACCAGTCCTTGGACATGGAAGAAGTCGTTTCCACATATCTTCTTTCAATCAGACTCTTGACGCCTTCAATATAATCATTTCTTGTATACTGGTTGCCGCCGGAAGAAGTAATCGAATACTTGATCGGCACATCGCTGCCGTACAGGATCATCTCCAGCTGTTTCTTTGTCAGATCTTTGATCGGCGTATCTTCGCTGATCTTGTAATGTCTTAACAGTACCGCAAATGTCTGCCATTCGATATTGTCCGTATCGACAATGTTTTTATAATAGCGGATCGCTCCCTGACGGATCGATTTCGACCGGTCCGGAATCAGATTGTCCACATCCACTTCCTCGGTAATACCCAGACCATGGCATGTATCGCAGGCACCCAGAGGCGCATTGAACGAGAACAGACGCGGTTCCAGTACCGGAACCGAGAAACCGCAGATCCGGCAGGCAAAATGCGAAGAAAACAGCATCTCCTCTTCCCCTGCCAGCACAACCGCTCTGCCATCTGCCAGATTCAGCGCTGTCTCAATGGAATCATGAATACGGCTTCTGCTTTCATCCGTCTTGACGATACGGTCGACAATGACCGCAATATCATGGCGCTTGTTCTTCTCCAGCGTGATGTCATCTTCCAGCATCCGGACTTCGCCGTCGACGCTGACCCGGATATAGCCGTCCTTCATCAGCTTTGCGAATGTTTCCTTGAACGTTCCCTTCTTATTGGAAATGATCGGTGCCATGACCGTCAGACGCGTACGGTCCGGTTTTGCCATGACCGCATCCACCATCTCCGTAATTGTCTGTCCCGTAATCGGAATATTGTGATTCGGGCAGTACGGCGTACCGGTACGGGCATACAGCAGACGCAGATAGTCGTAGATCTCCGTGACCGTTCCTACGGTTGAACGGGGATTGTTCGACGTCGTCTTCTGATCAATCGAAATTGCCGGTGAAAGACCGTCGATCTGTTCTACATCCGGCTTTTCCACACCGCCCAGGAACATTCTCGCATAGGCGGATAACGATTCCACATACCGCCTCTGTCCTTCGGCATAGATCGTATCGAACGCAAGAGATGTCTTTCCCGATCCCGAAAGACCGGTCATAACGACCATCTTATTGCGCGGTATTTCCAGAGATATATTTTTAAGGTTATTTTCTTTTGCGCCTTTTATAACAATTTTATCCAGTTCCATAGAACCTCCCGTGACCGTATCATACACTCACAGAAACAGAAAGTCTGCCATCATACTATGCTTTGTGACAGACTTCATTTCTTTTTTACTTCTTCACAGAGATCATTTAACATGACCCACGCCTCCCGGGGAGACATATTGTCCACATCGATCCCGTTCAGTTTTTCCCGGATCCCGTCAATGACCGGATCTTCTCTTGCCATTTCAATCAGCTGATAGCTCTGCTGCACGACCCGCTTCTTCGATTCCAGTTCCTTCTGCAGACCCTTCGCTCTTTCCAGAACCGCATCGGGAAGTCCGGCAAGCCTTGCGACATTGATACCATAGGAATGCCCGGCCGGCCCATCCTTTATTTTATAAAGGAAGGTTACGTCCTCGTTATTTTCGCGCACCGCTACATGTACATTCCGCATATGTCCGATGGATTCCGCCAATGTCGTCAGTTCATGATAATGCGTCGAGAACATCGTCTTGGCATGTACACAGGCCGAGATATACTCTACCATCGCCTGGGCAAGAGCCATGCCGTCATAGGTGCTCGTGCCTCTGCCGATCTCATCAAACAGGATCAGAGAACGGTCCGTCGCCTCCTGCAGAGCCCGGTTGGCTTCCGTCATTTCCACCATGAACGTCGACTGTCCGGAAAGGATATCATCGCTTGCACCGATTCGCGTAAAGATCTTGTCAAACACCGGCATCCGGCAGCTCTTCGCCGGTACGAAACAGCCGATCTGCGCCATGATGATGATCAGCGCAGTCTGACGCATATACGTCGATTTGCCGCCCATGTTCGGACCGGTGATCAGCAGAATGTAATCTTCCTGATCCAGATGGATCGAATTGGCAACATACCGTGGATTCTTCATCAGATCATCCAGGATCGGATGTCTGCCGCCTTCGATATCCAGTTCGTTTTCTGTAAACGACGGACGCACATAGCCATGTACAGCCGACACCTCCGCCAGTGCCTGATAGCAGTCGATCTCCGCCAGCACCCGGCTCAGTTTCTGCAGCTTCGGCAGATAGCTGCGGATCTCATCCAGCAGATTTGCGAACAGCTGCTTTTCGATCCGGACTGCGTTTTCCTCCGCATGCAGGATCGCATCTTCTTTTTCCTTCAGCTGGGCGGAAATGAATCTCTCGGCATTCGTAAGGGTCTGCTTGCGCACATATCCCCATTCATCTTTTACCTGGGCAGCCGCCGCCTTGGAAATCTCAATATAATATCCGAATACTTTGTTGTATCCGATCTTCAGTGTCTTGATTCCGGTTCTCTCCCGTTCCGTGCTTTCCATCCGGACGATAAAATCCCGTCCGCTTCTCTGGATCTCACGGGCTTCATCCAGTTCTTTGTTAAAGCCGTCCCGGAACATGCCGCCGTCAGAGATCTGCACCGGCGGATCATCGACAAAGGCATCCTTCAGAAGATTGTACAGACCGTTCAGCGGATCCGTGCTGCGGTATTCCGCAAACGCATCGCTGTCGATATTCTTCAGAATATCCGGAACCTGTGCCAGTGTCTTGGACAGACGCAGACAGTCGATCGCATTGGCCGTATTCATCGCACATCTGGCAATCAGCCTCTGCAGATCATAGATGCCGGAAAGCGATTCCCGCAGATTTCTTCTCTGCATAAAGTTCTTCTTCAGCCATTCCGTTTTGTCAAAACGCCTTTCGATCGCATTCTGATTTACCAGCGGCTTTTCAATCCAGCGCCGCAGTTCTCTTGAACCCATGGCACTGCGGCATTCATCCAGGAAACTCCACAGCGTAATCGCCTTGCCGTTTTCATGCAGAGGAGCGATCAGTTCGAGATTCTGCCGGGTCGAATAATCCATATACAGAACTTCATCTTCGTTTTCGATCACTGCCACCTGCAGATGCGAAAGCATATGTTTCTGCGTCGCTTCCAGATAATTCAGCATCCGCCCGTACGCTTCCAGTTCATAGTCCCTGCGGATCTGTCCTGTCAGTTCTTTGTATTCATCCCGGATCCCGGTTTCATCGCAGTAGGAGATGACGATCTGGTATTCCCGCAGTGTCTGAATGATCTTTTCCCGGAAACCCTTCGGCAGAACGACTTCCCGGACATTGGACCGCAGCAGTGTCTGGATCAGCACATTGTCTTTATGGGCAACATCTTCCACATAGTTTTCCCCGGTACTGACTTCTGCCGCCGCAATGGAATAGCCGTAGCCGTAATCCGCAACCGCTGCCAGATACACCGATGCTTTTTCATCGCTGATTTCTTCCATGACCGTACCCGGTGTAATCACCCGGATGACATCTCTCTGGACCAGACCGACTGCCTCCTTGGGATCCTGCAGCTGTTCGCAGATTGCGATTTTATAGCCGCGCATGACCAGTCTCTGTACATACGAAGAAACCGCATGATGCGGAACGCCGCACATCGGAATTCTGTCCGGTACACCGGCGTTCTTCCCGGTCAGGATCAGGTCCAGTTCCCGGCTGGCAGTCTTCGCATCTTCAAAGAACATCTCATAGAAGTCCCCGACACGGTAAAAAAGCAGAGTATCGGGATACTGCTCCTTGACTTTCAGATACTGTTCGATCATCGGTGAATATTTCTCTGCCATAGCCCGCTTATTATAGCACGAAACACAACAGGCTTTCTGCGCAATCCGACATCAAAAACAGGAACCGTTCCTGCAGTTCCTGTCCGACTGTCTGTCCTGATTTTTCTTACAGCGTTCCGTTTCCGCCGAAGAGAATCTTTTCCGCTTCCTCAAAAGATATCTCATACTCCATCGCAATCTGCCTGACCGCCTCATCCCGCGGTTTTCCCGACTTCAGGATAATCCTGTATCTTTTCTGCAGATTCTGACGGACGCCTTCTTCTTTCCCTCTGCGGATCCCTTCCTTCTTCCCCCTGCGGTATCCGATATTCTTTCCTTCGATTACACCGTCTCTATGCTCATAATAGCGGATATCTTCCAGTGTCATGAACTCTTCCTCCCATTCCGGTCTGTTTCTGATTTCTTTTACCGCTTTTTCCAGCTGCTCCGTAAACGTATCTGACACTTCTGCGCACTGCATATAGCGCACCACATTATTCTGTGCTTTATTATCTGTCAGCTTTCTGCTGTGCAGATTTACAAATATTACTTCGGTTCTGTTATTTACGTTAATCCGGTTTTCCGTATCTGTCAAACGCAATCTCGTAATGAGATTGTCTGAATGAAACAGATTTTTCGTATGAAACACAAGTAGAACCACCGATCTGGTCTGTGTATATTTTTCCCCTCTTTTAAGCTGCCTGAAAAGAAGCGGATAAATGTACTGATTCATCTGCCGTCGGACGAGCTGGAAACAGCGCTGAAAGACTGGCTGTGGAAGGCATCTCATTCACAGATCAAACCTATATATGAACTTCAGAAGAAGATACGCAGGCACT
>CADABS010000057.1:0-11911 GCA_902786245.1 uncultured Erysipelotrichaceae bacterium | reverse complement strand
TATGATCGATATGATCTTTCTGAGATGTTCAGATATACCGGTGGATTTACCTTACAGGCTTCTTAAATCTGCCCACACTTCTTGATGAAGCCTCAAAAAAAGCAGTACATATGTACTGCATCGGACTCAGGCTTCCCGTTCCTCCATCGCCTGGATTTTCTTGTGCCATACCGCATAGTAATATGCTACTTCCAGGACACAGGTTACTACCCATCCGACCGGATAGCCGAAACCGACAGCTGCCGGTGTATTGGCAATAAACCGGGTCATGATAAACAGATATGCCTGCCGGACCGCTACAAATCCGAACAGCATAATGACCATCGGTGCTCTTGAATCGCCTCTGCCCCGCAGCGAACCTGCCAGAACATGGTTGATGCAGTTGAACAGAAGCCAGAAGACATTTACCTGCAGGAACATCGCACCGTATTCCACAACCTCCGGATCAGAGCTGAACAGACTGACCGACGGAGCCGCAAATACATAGATCAGGGCAGCAATCACTGCTGTGATCAGCATGGTCATGACAATCGTTGTCTTGGTTCCTTCCGCCGCCCGTTTCTCCTTGCCGGCACCGACATTCTGGGAAACAAACGTCGTTGCGGCCATGGCCATGGAATTCATCGGCAGCATGATAAACATATCGATCTTGTTATAGCAGCTCCAGCCCGCCATGACACCCGAACCGAAATAATTGATATACGACTGTACGAAGATATTGGAGAAAGCCGTAATGACCGACTGGATCGCAGCCGGCAGACCTACCGCAAAGATTCTGCGCAGTATATCCGTATCGATCTGCATATCGCTGAATGTAAACCGGTAGATATCCCGTGTCTTTACCAGCAGAACCATGATCAGGAATGCGGAAACAAACTGCGAAATAATCGTTGCCAGGGCTACACCGGCAATGCCCATCCGGAATGTCAGCACGAACAGCAGATCGAGAATGATATTCATGACACTGGTCAGGATCAGGAAATACAGAGGTCTGGTCGAGTCGCCGACCGAACGCAGAATACCGCTTCCGATAT
The DNA here is from genome assembly GCA_902786245.1 of uncultured Erysipelotrichaceae bacterium. Lineage (GTDB taxonomy): Bacteria > Bacillota_I > Bacilli_A > Erysipelotrichales > Erysipelotrichaceae > Bulleidia. The sequence goes on along the minus strand of CADABS010000057.1, from coordinate 10,877 downwards.
TATATATAAGCAGTCCGGCAATACCGGCAAAGTAGATGCGCAGATATGTCGTCGCATCCGCGAATACATCTTCGGGCGTGGACATGAACCTTAACATCGGCTTTACACCGGCCATGGAGACAACGGTAAAGATCACACAGAGGACAAACGAAGCCGTCATGACCGTTTCAATGGCTTTATGAAGACGTTCCTTATCACCGGCGCCGAAGGCATTGCCTATGACGACACCCGCACCGATGGAAAAACCGTTGAAGAAGAATACGAACAGATTGACGATCATTGTCGTGGAACCGACCGCCGCCAGTGCCTGGGTACCGACATAGTTGCCCACCACGATGGAATCCACCGTATTGTACAGCATCTGGAATACATTTCCCAGCATCAGCGGCAATGAGAACAATACTACCTGTTTTGCAATATTTCCGGATGTCAGATCCCGGCTGGTTGTCTTTTTCACTGTCATATTCTGGTCTCCGTTCGGCATTATCATACACCAATCACAGAAACGATTGCCATTCCGGAAGAATGTTCTTTCCATCAGCCATCCTGTCACTGCCTTTGCCAATGCCATTGTTCTATTGAAAGACAGCATCATTCTATATGCATGCAGAAGCCGGCAGAGACCGGCCGTATCTGCAGTCTCAATACACATAAGGCCAGATGTTGCTCACACCTGACCTTTTTTATGCAATACCATTATGTTTCCAGCACCGCAGCCAGAACCCGAACTGCAGTACACAGGTTATCACCCATGACAACGGGAAGCAGAAATACAGAACATCCAATGTCGGATTCGCTGTCCAGATAAAACGGATATACAGCAGACGCACCGCTACGATGCCGACCACCATCAGCACCGTCGGCAGAGTGGAATAGCCCATACCCCGCATGGAGGAAGCAGGCACATCCAGGATTCCGTTCAGGAACAGCCAGAACACGATATACCACATCCGCACCATGCCAGCATCAATGACCGCCGGATCATTCGTATAGAACGCCAGCAGCGTCCGTCCGTAGTACCAGGCAAGCGCCCCGACTGACCAGGATGACGCAACGATCAGCACCAGAACAGTAACCAGGATTGTCCGGATCCGTTCATGTTCGCCAGCCCCGGCGTTCTGCGATGTAAAGGTGATCGCCGCCTGTGAGAAAGCGCCCATGCCGATATAGACAAACGATTCAACATTGGCCGCCGCAGCGTTGCCGGCAACCGCAACAGATCCGAAGGAATTGATTGCCGACTGCACCGTGACATTGGAAATTGCCCACATCATGCTTTGCACACCGGCCGGAATACCGATTTTCATGATCAGCACCGTCAGCTCTCTGTCAAAAGAAAGCTTCCGGATATCCAGTTTCAGATTCCCTTCTTCTTTCAGCAGCGCCATTGTGATCAGAACAGCCGATACGGATTCCGATATGACCGTCGCCAGTGCAACCCCGGCAACGCTCATCTGCAGAACGATGACAAAGAAGAGATTCAGAAACACATTGAGAATACCGCTGATCATCAGATATACGGTAGGCCGGGTCGTATCGCCGCCGGAGCGCAGGATCGCAGCGCCGAAATTGTATATGAGCAGCGGCAGAGATCCCAGGTAGTAGATCCGCAGATACAGAACACTCAATGAAATGATATCCTGCGGCGTTCCCATCATTCTCAGCAGGAACGGTGAAAAAACCAGACCCGCCGCTGTCAGGAGAATACCTCCGGTCAGCGCCAGAAGATACGTTGTATGCACAGATGCGGAAATACGGTCTGTTTCATTTCTTCCGATCTGCCGGGCAATCACGATATTGGCACCCGTCGCAAGACCGTTGAACAGCGAAATGATGAGATTGACCAGAGAACCGGTTGCCCCGACAGCCGCCAGGGCTGCCTGCCCCGAGAACTTTCCGACAATGATCGTATCTGCCGCATTGAAAGCAATCTGCAGAAGATTGGAAGCCATCAGCGGCACAGAGAATATCAGTATATTGCGGACCAGCGGCCCATGGACCATGTCCATCGTTTTCTGTTTTTGCATGAGAACTATTGTAGCAGGAAACAGGCAGGAAGATACCGTAATTTCCATTTTAGATTTTCGGTACTTGTACCAATTTTCTAAAATAGAAAAACAGCAGGTCAATTTGCCCGCTGTTCTTTCATTATTCTTCCGGATTTCCGCCTGTCACGAACTTGCGGATATCTTCACAGAGTTCATGCACGTTCTCTTCGCCGATATAGATCATATGTCCGGACTTGTAGCCTTTGACATAGCATCTGTCCTTCGGGAGTCCGCCATGTTCCAGCGTATGCCATACATAGCCGAATTCCGTGCAGAGATCGAACCAGCCGTTTGCGAAGAAGGTCCGCATGCCCGGTCTTCTTGTCATCGCATTGCGCAGCTGTTCGCCCGTTGTGCCGAATTCGCATTCTTTCTTCCAGTCTTTGTAATACATCGTCATATTGATGTAATTGCGGTCCAGCCTGATGCCCAGGTTTTCAAACAGATCGCCGGTCAGTGCCGCATAGAAATACGGATCATATCTGTCGGCTGTCGCATCATCCCACAGCGCTTTCTTTTCTTCGTCTTTCCACGGTTCCAGCATCGGTCTGGTAATACGGCCGTCATATCTCGATACTGCCCTGCCCTTGGACTTGATGACTTCCTGACGGTAGTCGTTGTCATCGATCTTAAGACCGTGCTCAATCAGATATTCACGGGAAACACCGGTATAGTATGTCACCTTTTCGATGACAGCTTCTTTTTCTTCTTCGCTTAATGCTTCGCCTTTGTATAAAGCAAGCACATAGTCATGGTCAGCCCAAGCCTTGGCCTCCATGACGAATTCGTCAACCGGCTGATTGCTCGGATGGTTGTGGTACCAGTTGACACCGGCATAGGTCGGGAAGCCGAATACGCTTTCCTCTACCGGGATATTTTCCCCGAAATACTTGCCTACGGTAACGGTGTTGCCGATCATGACAATACCGTCAAACGCCACACCATAGCAGCGCTCTTTGCCATTGGTTGCCGCAATACCCGCAGCTGTCGCAGAACGCGTACAGCCATAGCTCTCTCCGACGAGGTACTTGGGAGACAGACCTCTGCGATAGCGCAGACACCAGTTCTCAATAAAGTTCAGCAGCGCTTCCGCATCCGCTTCAATACCAAGGAAATTATCCTTCTCCGATTCATCCAGCAGACGGCCGTAGCCTGTTCCGACCGGATCGACCAGAACAATATCCGCCACATCCAGCAGACAGTCCGGGTTGTCAATCACTTCAAACGGTCCGAAAGAAGTCGGGCGGTCCGGTTCGCCATAGGTGATTCTTCTTGCGCCGAGGAATCCGGCATGGACATACATCGAAGAAGAACCGGGGCCTCCGTTATACGCAAAGATGACAGGACGGTTTGACGTATCTTCTACATCCGAACGGATATAGGCATATGAGAAAATCGTTGCGACAGGCTTTCCGTCCTTATTGTAGAAAACATTATCTTCACTGATAGTATGATAGGGAATCTCTTTTCCCCGCAGAGTAATCACATGATCCGTTTCAAAGCGGGCCGGCTTGAAATCATCCGGTTTGATACATTCTGTTCTGTACATAGCTTTTATCTCCTTGATCTACTGATAATCATACACTTTAAAGCACAAAAGAACATCTGTGATAATCCAGTATACATGTCATATTTCCGTGCATACATATTTTTCACGAAACGGCCGCCTCAAAAGCGCATATGCATATTCATCAGAAAGGAAAGCTCATTCAGCGCCGGAAAAAAGCGTCTGCGGTTTCACAGACGCTTTTATTTCAGGTATATCCTTTTATTTCTTTTTCAGCTCATGCCAGCCGTCCGGCACATAGTCGCCATAATACCGCTGTGTTCCGAAATGCTCTGTCTGCGTCAGATTGTTTTCAAACACCCGGTCAGCCTGACTGCTGTACTCCACCGCAGTGCCGTCTTCTCTTTCATAGGTTTCCACACCCATGACCGATTCATGGCGCATTCTCTGAATCCTGTCATCCATTGTTTCACCGCCGAAGGTATTGTCAAAGCGGCTGTCACTGTATGCCATCTGCTGATTCAGATTCTGATGGAACGCATCCAGATCCTGTGAAAGCGAAGCACTGAGCCTGTCCATTGCCGCAAACTGCTGTTGCTGGGAGGCGAACATCTGATTCCACATGGCCTGGTTGTGCATTGCGTCGGACTGTGCTTTCTGCAACTGGAACTGCCGGACCTGCAGTTTCAGATTTTCCGTTTCCTTTCTGAACTGTTCATTCATCGTCATTGAAGCAATAAATGCAGCGAAATCATTCAGATCATCTTTCTGATCTGTAATCATCGTACAGATGAACGGAATATTCCATTCACATGTTGAAGCCGCAATATACATATTGTCTTCCGCCTGTCCGAAGGGCATCTGACTCAGGTTTTCCATGATGCCCTGTCTCTGTAGAGTATCGCATTCCACCCCTGTTCGGCTCATGCATACAGCCAGGATTTTCCCGGGCATTTCATAGACTCCCATACCGCCATCCAGCAGATACTTCCGGATATCCATACCCACCGGCACCGCTGAAAATGATGCAAGCAACGATGTGTCATTGATAAAATCCTGCATGGACTTGCGGAACTCTTCGTTCAGACGTCCGTATACTTCCTCCGGCAGGTCATAGTATTCCTTCGCTTTCACCGGTCCGCCGGCAATCTGTGCCGCGATTCCATCCAGATCTTCTTTCAGAGAAACAGGTTTTGCGTACCAGGCGCCGGTACTGCTCTGTGTCCCGGTACGGTCTGTCTGAAATCCCATCGGCATCTGCACCTGTTTCTTCTCATAGATATATTCATCACCGCTCTGATAAGAGATCGTGCAATTGTTTCTGCGGGCTGATATTCTTACCCTGTATTTCTGATTTTCCGGATAGCTTTCAATCCCGGCTTCTGCCTGTACGGCATAATCCTCCGGCAGATCGCATGTAAACAATGGCTTGCCGGTTCTGTTATCACGAATGATCATCAAGCACCTCTTCCAGCATGTCCCGGATCCTGTTCAGATCGCCTTCGACCAGGTATCTTTTCCCGTCTTTATCCACCAGAATATTATCTTCAAATTCATAGCGGATCATGCCTCCGTCCGCATAGGTAAATACGATGATGTCTGTATAATCATCCACTGCCATCGTCGTTTCTTTACCTGTTTTCAGTTCACTGACCGCATCCAGAACCGCTTTGATCAGTTCCGGATCTTCTGTTTCCCCTTGGGCGGAATATTCCCACAACCGGTCATAGGTCAGTTTCACCGGCATTTCTGTGCTGTCTGTCGCAGCCGGTGTTCCGTCCGAAGCGGAACAGGCACACAGCAGAATACATCCAAGTATCAGAATAAATCTTTTCATATTCCGGCATCTCCGTATCTTTATCCGCCGCCTCAGGCAGTCCCGAAGCATGCATACATTGTTTCAAATCCAGTATAGCAGATAATACCTGATATTATGCAGGCTGTGACATGCCATGCACTATATTCGTTTCATTCACACGCATACGTTTATATCTGTCATATACAGCTGTCAGAGATGCCGTTTTTCTGTTCTGTCTTGCTGACTGATGCACGCTATCGGCTTTCCTCATTTTTCCGATTCTGCTGATTCTCTTTGTTTCTGAAAAAAGATATAGCTTTGATTATGTCAGGCAATTATTCTGTCCGATGCTGTAATTAATTATAAAATGATATCCACGCCGCTGTAATCAATAACTCTGCCCGAACAACTCGCATTATACGCGACCCATGTATATGCCTAATCGTAAGTATACAAGATTTCTCCCTGCTGACTTCTGACGAATCTGTATTTACAGGCCGCCATTTCCGCATTGATTTCCACCCTTGGTTCTGTATCTGCAGAAACAAATTCTGTCGGGCCGGATAATGCTGTCAAAGTCAAAACACCGCCAGGAAATAATCTGACATTTTGTTTCTGTTTGCTCTTTTTCAGTAAATCTCCTGATTACCTGTACATTTGAACCAAACCGAAAAAGCCGGTTTCCCGGCTGAGAGACAGATATTTATGTTATGGCATTACTGTTCACGGATATTCATGACCGGAAACACTGCAGCCAGAACGGTCACGGACAGACCCAGGATCTTCAGGCCGCTGAGAAAAGACATATTGGGATTCTGATACACATACTGCCGGCAGAATCCTGACGCAACATACATACTGTTGTAATAACTGGTCGGCAGAATATGCGCATATGCCCGCATCGGTTCGATTACCTGCGTCATATAGCCGATCCCCAGCAGAATCACTGCGCTGACAAGGAATACAGCATTTGCTCTGCGCAGAAGTTTCGATAAAATACCGGTCACCAGAAAACTGAATGCCGTATAAAGAAGATATAAAACAATCACGGGCATGACTGTATCCCCGACTGTTCCGCACGAGGTACCGGACGCGCCATAGAAAATATACGGATACCGGAAACTGCTGAATCCGGAAACTGTTCCGGCGCACAGATACGCAAATGTGCTCATAACAGCAAACGTACACAGTGACACCAGGAAACAGACCGCGAATGTGCAGATATCATCCAGATTTCTGTTCATCGGAAGAATCCTGTTCACATTGACTTTTTCCTTGTACCGGGCCGTACAGATTCCGGTGAAAATGAAACAATTCAGAAGAGTCAGCAGATATGGAAACAGATTTTCAAAGCACTGCACCAGAAACGGAACTCCCATTACCGGATACAGATAGGAATCCTGCAGAAGTTCTTCTCTCTGCAGTGTTTCAATCACTTCAATATCGCGCTGCAATGTGTTTAATGCCGGAGATGCATAGCCCTGCATTTCCATCTGTTCATTCAGAATTTCCAGCTGCACATCGTACATTGCCCTGTAATCCTGTTCATCAAGTTTCAGCAGAATCTGTCCGTATCTGTCCGCAAAACCCTGATACAGATCTTTTAAGCCGGGATCAGCTGAATGTTCTGCCATTGTCGTGTTATGACGGAAATCTCTCTCCATCCGGAACCGGTAATTATCTGTTCCGTTTGCTTCAAGATTCATCAGACAGATTCCGAAGATGACAAGAACAGCCGCCAGCAGCATCCTCAGATTATTTCTGTTATATACCGTTTTTTTCATCAGAAGAGTTATATAGCGTATCATTTCATACCCCTTCTTCGATGTTCAGATATCATACTGACGATCCACAATGCCATCCCTGCAGCGAAAAGAATAATAATGCCTTTGTCCAATGAAACAGAACCGTTTTTCAGCCTGTCCGCCAGCTGTCCGGTCACCGCCGCAAAAGGCCGCAGATATGTCATGGGAATCCAATGCGCCTGATCCGCAATAACCGCAAAGCCATCCGGCAGTCTGCATAATCCGACCAGAAGAACGACCGAAGTCCCTAAAGCTGTCATTGCATCAGAAATAAAGATACATACGGTTCTGATCAGTCCCGTGCAGAAGAACAGTCCGCATCCTGTAATAATAAACAGCTGCGGCAGCAGTGATCGCAGACTGACATATTGAACATCCTGATTGAATACTTCGATTCCTCTCATGATCGTTCCGCTTCCGTCAAATATACATCCCATACTGAAGCCAAAGCAGATGACAGTCGCTGACGTCAGAATCCCTGCAATCATAGAAAAGCTGATTTCGCTGACTGTCTTTGTACCTGCATGAACCGGCAGGAGAATGGTCTGATCGATTCTGTCTGTATGAAAAGAGCAGAAAACACCAGCGATAATATATGCCATCCCTGCAAAAACAGCAGGCATCAGGATATTGTCAAACACAAAACAAAGAAATGCTATTCCGTTGGTATACGACGCATACGGTTCATAAGGAAGATCGTTCCTGTACATATAATCCCAGTATGCAATCTGTCTGCGCATAATCGGAATGATTTCAGATTCTTCACCGAATACTGCAGCTTCCCGGCGGATGCTCTGCTTCAAAGCAGCAATCTGGTGAAGATCATAACTCTGCCAATTTTCCTCCTCAGGAGTTCTGACTTTTTCTTTTTCAATCTGTTCCCGGATAACCGGAATATAGGGATCATCTTCTTCCAGCAGCGTCAGATCGCCGTTCAATATGGAAATACTGTAAGAAGGGGTATAGGGTGCCGGTGCAAGGGCATTGTCCCTTTTCATTACGGTGTAGTACTGATAATATGCATTTCCAAGCAATATAAAAGCTAGAAGAAACGGCATAATATTCACCGGATTACGGAAAGCCTTTTTCATCAGAAATGTGAGCAGACTCATATCAGACCTCACGCAGTTTCTGAGAATCAATCGTTAGCATCACATCGCAGAGTTCCTGGATATCCTCTTTATAATGAGAAGAAATCAGAATCATTTTATTCTCTGCGCAGAGCGAACGCAGCGTCTGAAATAACAGTGACCTGTTTTTTTCATCCAGCCCGTTGGTGATTTCATCCATGATCATGTATTCCGCATCTGCCACAAGATACATCGCAATGATCAGTCTTTGTTTCATGCCCAGAGAATACTTCCGGATCGGCACCCGGATATATTCATCCATATCCCACAGTGCTGTGATTTCATCGATCTGTACAGAGGAATGCCACATATCCCTGACAAAGACAAGATAATCCATACCGCTCAGATTTCCATCCAGCCATTCAAAACTCTCATAATAAAAAACACGGCGCCTGTTACGGGATACCGGCATTCCTTCCACAAGAACTGATCCTTGTATAGTGGGTATAAGTCCGGTAAGTCCCCTGAATAATGTTGTTTTCCCTGAACCGTTGACCGCCACAATGCCGTATAGTTTTCCTTTTTCAAATGTATACGAAACATCATCAAATACCAGATGCCTCGTTTTTATACTGAGATTTCTGACTTCCAGCATATTACCTGCCTTTCTAATACAGAATTCCTGCAGCTATTGTAATAATGTCAATCGATTATTCTGTCCGATGCTGTAATTATAAAATGATATCCACGCCGCTGTAATCAATAACTCTGCCCGAACAACTCGCATTATACGCGACCCATGTATATGCCTGATCGTAAGTATACAAGATTTCTCCCTGCTGATTTCTGACGAATTTGTATTTATAGACCGCCATTCTCGCATTAATTTCCGCACCCTGCTCCGTATTTGCGGCAACATGTTCCGTTAAGCCGAATAACGTTGTCAAAACCAAAGCACCGCCAAGAATAGATTTAACAACACTTTTCTGCTTATTTTTCTTCAATTTCCGCATATCCTCCTGATAATTTCCCATTCTGGAAGGGGAATGCATCGATGTCTCTGCAGTTCTGACTAAGACTTTGGTAATCCAATGCTTAAATGATTTCGTTTTCATAGCTGTATCTCAACTGTCTTTTAGTACTGTATCATTATCTGCCAATATATTCATTTGTTGATGGGACCATCCGTTGATTTTGCGGGATAGTTCGTATACCATCGATATCAAACCCATTTTGAGATGATGCTATACTGTTGCTATGATGAGTCATTTGATTGATTGGCTGCTCGAAGAAGAAACCAACTGTGTGGAAATACGTGCCTTTGCTGAACAAGGAATACGCATTCTGATACAGGATTTTCTCTGTTTCCTCACTGTATTCATATTTGCCTTCTGTTTTGGATGCGTGCCTTTGGCAGTCCAGTTTATTATTCTCCATTCAGTCCTTCGTGTGAACACCGGCGGATGGCATGCAGATACACGAACAGGATGTATTGTACTGTATTTGAGCGAATTCATTGTCTGTTACTTATTGCGCAAAGTACATATACCCTGGGTAATAGATCTGCCGCTTGTTCTCTGTACGGCTTATATTTTTATTCTTTCGCCTTTTCAGCATGTATATAACCCATTGTCTGTATATGATCAGAGCAGGCGCCGGTATATTACACGTATCATATGCATTATTTATCTCCTGCTTTATGAATTGAGTAAATACTTTACAAGTGAGCTTTCTGTCTGTATATACTGTGTAATCTGCTTTATCAGTCTGCTTGCCTGGGTACAAAGGAATTCGAAATGGTATCTGCCAAATGGAGAAAATGATATATGAATATCCGTATTTGCATTATTGATGATTCTTCTGCCGATCTGGAATCCGTCAAAAATACAATTGAAAATCTCTTCGACAACTCTTCGATATCATTTATATTTACATCCGCGTCGGATCCGAAAAAGATCACAGGAGACTTCGATTTATACGTCCTGGATATAGAACTGAACGGAACCGATGGCTTTGCCCTTGCTGAACAAATCGAATCAGACTACCCGGGAAGTACTGTTATTTTCTGTACCTCTCATGAAGAACTGGTTTTTAAGTCATTCAACTACAGAACTTTCTACTTTGTCAGAAAAACATGTCTGAAAGAAGACCTGGAAAATGCTCTGCACAAGTACATTCGGTATAAAAATATTGGTTCATACATTGTAAGGAACAGCAAGAGTATGGTTGCTGTTCCGGCAGCTAGGATAATCTATCTGAACGTTATAAAAAACGACCTGTACATTGTAACTTCCGACAAAAAGCAGTATACAGAACGAAAGACTCTGACTGCTGCTCTCTACGAACTGACGGAATATTGCTTTTTGAGAATCTCCATGAATACTGCTGTCAATGCACAGTACATCCGGGAAATTGATTCAAAGCAACTAGTCCTGTACGATGGAACAAAGATGAAAATCAGCCGGGAAAGAACAAAAACAGTTGTCAGAGACTATGAAAAATATCTTCTTTGGAGATAACGCATGTATGATATATTGATTAATTTTAAACCCGCTTTTGCAGAAGTGTGACGACTCGAGATCTTAGAACTTGATGGATGGTATAATACCAATGATCTGAAAGAGATCAAGCTAATGAGTCAAGCCGGGT
>CADABS010000056.1 GCA_902786245.1 uncultured Erysipelotrichaceae bacterium | reverse complement strand
CTTTTACGTAAAAAAAGTCAGAAAAAAACACCCATACTGTTTTCAAGTATGAGTGTGTTCGTCATCCGTTCAGCACAAGCTTAACTTAATGACATTGGTGAAGAAGGGCACTTTATCATTTTCACCCTGACGGAAACAACGGATACCATCTTTCCGATGGATCCGAAGCGCATGTACAAGATCGGCGGAAAGGAAGTCGATGACTTCCGCATCGGCTTTGTCTCACTGAAAGAAGACAAAGTTCTCGATACACTTCCGTTTTATGCCTGTATCCGTGCATTATCTGCATATGTCAGAGATACAAAGGAACCTTATGTGCTTCTGAAAGGGATGTCACATGAAGAAATGACAGGGCTGATACAGGATGTCAGAGCAGAAATACAGGCGGGACAGAATCTGCGGAAAGCGTTTGAAAAGAATCTGAAGTTCATCAGCCATGATCAGATATCGGCTGAAACAGTCAAAGCGGCATTTTCACAGGAAACCGTCGTCTTTGAAAACGTATATTATCCCAGCGGCATGATCATCGCGGCAGATCCGATCTGCTATCTGCAGGATGAAAAATCCGTTCATGTTCTGGCGGAGAGAATCAATCCGGGAAGATATCCGGTCATTCTTTCCATCATCCATCCTTCCTATGACAGCGTCCGCATCGCCGGCATGAAACTGAAAATCACAGACCGGCAAGCAGTATCCTATACGCTGGCGGAAAACGCGGATAAAAAATCATTCAGCGGATTTCCGGTCGATACCGGCACCTGTGCTTTCTGCGATCAGGCAGCTGCCGTCAGCTACTGGAAATTCCTGGATCAATGGTATGCCGAGAATCCGAAGGGCAATTTCTATGATGATTATCTGGCGGATCTCTTTGCCCGCAGCTGTAAGGACTATCCCACCCAGCAGAGACCCGGCGGCGATTTTATCCGCTTCCGGATCCCGGAAACAGAACATGAAATGATCATGTGCGCAACCGGCTTCGGAGACGGATATTACAGCGCATACTGGGGAAAAGACAGCGATGGAAATATCTGCGAACTGGTATCTGTGTTCATCGATCCGCAGCTGTACGGTGATATCTGATATATATGCAGAGCGCCAATCATACTGACAAATGATGAAGTAGTGATAAGATATCGGTATTGCAAAGGTGAACAGAATGAAAAAACTGCTTTTGAAAATCGTCTTGAGCGTATTTGCGGCTGTGACAATGGCCGGCTGTATCGATATGAATATCACAGCGGACGTCGAAGAAAAGGGAGACATAACCGGTTCCATGCGTCTGCTTGTACATCCCAATGTTCTCAAAATGATGAACATGACCGTCGATGAAGCTATGGAACAGCTGAAAGAAAACTACGCAGCGGAATATCCTGATGCCACGGTTGATAAAATCTCAGAAGAAAGAGACGGTACCGTATTTGAAGGGGTCGAACTGCACAATGTGCAGAATGATGACTTTACTGCCGAGACGAAAGACGGCATCATGACCGTTACCATACCAGTCCGGGAACTGCGCGATCAGGCGGAAGATCTGGCCGGCGTCAGCGCCAAGACACTGAAGAATTACGGTTCCGTGATTACGCTGGTCGTCAATATGCCGGCTGAACCGCAGACAAATATAGGCACTGTCGAAGGAAATACGGTAATAATCGATATCCTGAATCTGCCGGACGGCATTGATGACGCAATTATCACCTGCGCTGTGGAAACAGAAGAAACTGTACCGGAACCGGAAGAAGCCGAACCGGAAACAGATCCTGTACAGCCTGCGGAAGAACCGGAAAAAAAGACAGTCTCTCCTTTCTGGCTGCTCGGAGAAACTGCAGTAACGGCAGCAGTACTGGCAATCATCGTATTTGCCCTGAAAACAAATCTGAATAAGTAATCATACAGACAGGGAAACCTGTCTTTTTGATTGCAGCTGCATGTGTCCGCTTTGGTGCAGATTGCAGCATATACAGATCCGAAAAAAAGATTGCCCACAGCCCGGCAGACTGTAAGCAATCTATATCAGAACTTTGAGGACAGCGGTCAATACTCATCCCTGAAGGACCGGTGATTTCTTCTGGATTATGACAGTCTGCTTCATAGACGCGTGCAACCGGACGGCAATGCCACTGCATTTCTGTTTCTTAATTGAAAGGCATCGTATTGTCTGTTTCAAACACATAATACGAAGGATCCAGTGCCGGTACCCAGACAGCAGCTGTATTGATAAACCCTTCTTTTGCCGGATACTCATCTGCCGGCAGTTCTATCAGAAAGCGGTAATACGGCATGATCATCTTCTCATACAGCGTTTCATAATACAGCAGTTCACCGCTGACTATATGATCCGTCAGATTGCCCTTATAGGTTGAACGGAAGATGCCTTTCTTATACAGACCGACCGCATCCTTAACCGGGATGATCGGGAAATTTCCGAGATCTTTGATATAGTCAGGCTTCGCAAAAATTCTCAGCATATCTACATTGTTTCCCGTACCGCCGAACTGAACCCGGTCGAACAGTACCGCAAGCCTGCGGTCAACCCCGCTGCCGGCTCCCTCATAAGTATAATAGGAAACAATGATATTCCCGTCATACGTAAATGCTTCGTACGGTGCATACTCTGCCTGTTTGAACGAAATGACATCTCCGAAATACTCCATCAGATATTTCATTGTCGCAGTGGCTTCTGCTGCGTTGGATTCCGGATCGAGGCTGTAGCTGCTGTCGATCACTTTCGGCTCATTGAAGAAATATACTGCCGTCTCCTGCGAATCCATTGAAATCGTCATCGTCTCTGTTTTCACATTGATTGACTCAATTCCGCCATTGGGAAAATAGCTTTCCTCCCGGCTCAGCACATGTTCATGGAACAGCGCTGCCAACTGTCCGAGAACACTGTCCATCTGCGATGTATCGACCCGCTTCGGGTATCCGCCTTCAAAGGAAATATCCTTCATCAATAAAGGCATTTCTTTGATTGAATCATCGCATTTAGAATAATCCGGTTCACCTTCGCTGTACGGCAGGATTTCTCCTTCAAAACCCATGCCGCCGGTTTCCATCTTCTGGCTGATCTCAAACTTTTCAGTTTCCGGAATACTCTTGTCCGGAACGGTTTCCTCTGCCGGTATTGCGGCTGTTTCTTCCTCAGGAACGGTTTCCTGCACCGGTGCCTCTTCCTGTGAAGCACTCTGCGGGGATGCACATCCGGCTGCGCATATCAGGATGGCTGCTGAAAGCAGATACTTTGGGATTCTCCATCTGTTTTTCATTTCTGTTCACCTTCATTCGTATCCATGAATTACAAAACCCTGCCGGCATACATCCGGCACTGCATACAGTTATTATCTGATTGATCCCTCTCTGTCTTCATTATACAGAATTCCGGCAGAAAAAACGCACATTACAGGCCGCAGGCGGTCTGATTCATAACCCCTGCAGTCTGATATACTGAATCTGAATTATGGAGGACTGCAGTATATGTTGTTCACTGTTGTTTTTTATATCATTTTCAGTCCGCTTCTGCCGATGATTTACCTGCTGAAGAAATACTTTGAAAAAGGCTCCGGCAAGACCGTAATCAGTCTGATCATGCTTGCAGTCTGCGCTGCCATCTGCTTCCTTGGCAATTTTTACGCAGACCGCGCGCACGGCCTAGACGGAATGAGAGCGCTCGGTGCTGTCTGGGGAGGGTTTGCCGGATGTATCCTGGCTGTGATTATGCTGATTCTTTCATTCTTTATCTGACGGCATAATAAAATGACATTCCCTTAACAGGAATGTCATGCGTAAACAATAAATCAAATGGTAACGTCCAGAGTTCTGTTATAAATCAGTAAATATCCCAAAACCTAAATTTAAGCCTGTTTTTATAGCCTTTGCGAATTCACAATTTGCTAAATCGTGATTTTCGCGAAATAGTGATAAGCACTTTTTTAAAGCAGAATATGGTATGTAATCACTCTCGAACCTGTCTATCATCACTTCATCAATTGAATTCAATTTCGCAATAACACCTGCATTTTCAAGTTTTTCATATTCGGCTGGAGAAATAGAAAAGACTTCAATATTATTTGAAGTTATACCGTATTCACAATCGTTATACCTTTTTCCATCTTTGGGCACATAGATTTTTCCTTCATACATCCACGGCAACATTTTTATCCCTCATCAGAGTTTTTGTTTGCAGCCGGTCTTATTCATAACCCTCTGCAACCGCTCCTATAGAATAATAACATGATTATTTCCTATTTCTCTTTCCTGTAGAGGGATATCTCCGGTCAGATAGGAAAATGAACTATACTGCTTTTCTGTAAGAATACCGGCTATGATTGCGCCTGTTGAAGGGCATTTTTTATATAATTTGGGAAAAAGCCGTTCTGCAGCTTTCCGTGTTGGAAGATATCTTGTATATACCTCCGGCTGTAACGGCAGGAAGCCAAGCGAAAGCAGATGGCTGCGGTATGCAGTATATGCTGTTTTTGTGCCGCGTTTATTCGTCGGGTTGAGAAGTACAATGATTCGCATTGCTTTCCAGCTCCTTTCCGGGAAGTATTATTGACGGCATGCTGAGAGTATCTGCTTCATCCATTACATACCGTTTCACTGAATCAATCATGATATCAATTGCATTTGTTACTGTTGTATGCATTCTGTCAATCGTACATTCCATGTACAGTACACTCATCAGACAGCGCTTTTGTTCTTTGCTCAGAACTACGTTGCTGTTGACTGTGCTGAAAGCAATCAGATCAGCAAAGGGTCTGAACGGTTCTATGAGATCATCCGCCAGGTTGAACTGATTCAGCATGCTGCGGTGATGAATACCGAAGGAAAGAAGAAAACCATGGGCTGCAGCGCTTCTTGCTACGGCACTGCGCAGCACACTGTAACTGTAATTCAGGCAGCTGTTGACCGGTAAGGGTACACGCCTGTTCAAACCCGGATGATACAGCTGGAAATAAAGGGCTGCGGCCTGTGCTTCGGCATTTCTGCGGTCACCATGGGATACCTTTCCGATCAATCTCCGGACATCTTCGGATCCGGGGATATCCAGTAGCCGCAGTGCATCCGCCTGATTCATGATCTTTGCACGGATGATGTCATCCCATAAACGATTGGTACGTCTTTTCGGCAGTTCCAGCTGTCTGCGCATGATCAGAGACCGGCGGGAACTGCTGCGGAATGTAAGGGTCATGGAAGTGGGAAGATAATCTTTTCCGATTGTCATAAACAGAACATTGTTCTCAGCCAGAATAGAAATATCCATTGTTGAAAGACGGATATTGCTGCCGGACGCAATGACAATATCAAGGTCTTCGACGGGTATGGTGAATGAAGTGTCCTGCTGTTCAATTGTCAGCTGATTTCTGTGTATATGTATTTCAGCAGGAGTACTGAGTTCAAGGCAGCGGAATCCCATATGATCTGTTTCCTTTCTTCTGTTCTGCATTTATGGTACAGGGAAAGCTGTCTTTTTTCAGTTATAGGCGCATGATAGAATGAATGCAGTATGGAGGCACAGTATGAAAAAAATGCCTGTACAGATCGAAGATCTGCTGACAATGAAGTGTCCCTCTGACCTGATGTACAGTCCTGATGGAAAAATCATTGCGCTGAATGTCACGGTACCCGATGAAAAGAATAATGCATATATGCAGTCCGTATGGACCATTGAAAACGGAAAGGAAAAGCAGTTGACATCGTCCCTGTCCGCAAAAGCGGAATGCTGGATCGATGATGAAACCCTGCTCATCCGCAGAAAAGATCCGGATACTTCCGGCGGTACATCGTTCTATACACTGCCTGTACATGGCGGAGAGGCAATGCCGTATTTCCATGTGCCTGTTTCTGTCGGAAAAATACTGCCGGTCGGCGATGAATGCTATGCAATGAGCGCCGGCATCCGCATGAAGGATCCTGACGCATACCGCGATGATGAAGAGGCAGCCAAAAAGAAGGCGGAACAGCAGGAAAAAGAAAAAGACTATCAGGTGGTCGATGAACTGCCGTATTGGGCCAACGGCAGGGGATTCACCAATGGCAGCCGGAATGCGCTGTTTGTATATGACAGCGGCCAGCTGAAACGCATCAGCGGACCGGATACCGATACAGGTTCTTTCGTGCTGTATGAAAACAGAATCATCTATACAGCGGAGAAGTGGCAGGGAAAACGGAAAAACAGACAGAAGATCTATGCGTATGATCTCAATACCGGAAAGACTGCATGTATCTTCAAGAAGACATCGTATTCCATTTCTTCTTTGATGGTCATTGCCGGAAAACTGTATGCATTCATGAGCGATCATCAGGACTACGGTACAAACCAGACACCGTATCTGTATCTGATCAGTGACGGAAAAGAAGAACTGTGCTTCTGTCCGGAACGTTCTCTGCGTTCATCCTGCGGCAGCGATATAGCCTATGGCGGCGGCAGGGATAAAAAGGCATCCGGCAATGGCTTTGTCAGCCTTGCGGCAGAAGAGGATCATGTACAGATCCGCCGCTATGATGAAACATGGGGATATGAACTGCTCTTTGATGAACAGGGTTCTGTCCGGGATTTTGATATATATGAAGAAAAGACAGTATTCCTGTATTCCTCCTGGGACAGACCGTTTGAAGTCTATGAACGGGATGGAAAAGGCAATGTGACAAGGCTGTCGCATCTCAATGACGGCTATGCCGAAAGCCATGTCATCCTTGAACCGCAGCGCATTGATTTTGAGGCATGCGGCGATTCCCTGCATGGCTGGGCAATCTTCCCGGATCATTACAATGCGAAAAAGAAATATCCCTGTGTACTGGATATCCATGGCGGACCGAAGGTCATCTACGGTGTCAATTTCTTCCATGAAATGCAGGTATGGGCAGCCCGGGGCTATATCGTCCTGTTTGCAAATATCCGGGGATCGGATGGCAGAGGCGATGCCTTTGCGGATGTACGCGATGCCTACGGTACAGTCGATTATGAAGAAATCATGGCCTTTGCGGATGCGGCAGTACAGCAGATCCCGGCCATCGATGAGAAGCGGATGTGCGTCACCGGCGGTTCCTATGGCGGCTATATGACCAACTGGATCATCGGCCATACCGACCGGTTCTGCTGCGCAGCTTCCCAGCGCTCCATGACCAATATCATATCCAAGGTATTTATTTCGGATATCGGTACGACCTATGATGCGGAAGAAGCCGGTGCGAAGAATGTATTTGACGGATTTGACAGGATGTGGGAACACTCTCCCCTGAAATATGCCGGCAATGCGAAGACACCGACGCTGTTCATTCACAGCGATGAAGACTACCGCTGTCCGCTGAGCGAAGGCATGCAGATGATGCAGGCACTTGCCTATAACAATGTCGAAACCAGAATGGTGATCTTCAAAGGCGAAAACCATGAGCTCTCCCGGGGCGGAAAGCCATTGCACAGACTGCGCCGGCTGAAGGAGATCACGGAATGGTTTGACAGTCATACAGGAAACAGAAAGGAATCCGGAAAATGAAAAAAAACAGAAAGAAAATTCCCGCATGACTTCCTCTGGGGAGGCGCAGTTGCGGCCAATCAGCTGGAAGGTGCCTGGCAGGAAAACGGCAAAGGACTGTGCATCGCCGATATCAATGAATACAAAGGCAATCTGCCGCCCGAGAAACGGTCCAACGCCGAGATGACTGCTGCCTATGCGAAGGAACTGCTCAATGACAAAGAGAAAATGTTCCCGAAGCGCTACGGCATCGATTTCTACCATACCTATCCGGAAGACCTGAAACTGCTGGCAGGGATCGGCTTCAATACCCTGCGCACCTCGATCAACTGGGCCAGGATCTATCCCAACGGCGACGATGAAACACCGAATGAAGCAGGTCTTGCATTCTATGACAGGCTGTTCGATGAAATGGCAAAATACAATATTGCCCCGATGGTCACCATCTCCCATTATGAGATGCCTCTGAACATCGCTCTGAAATACAACGGATGGTATAACCGCAGTACCATTGACATGTTCGTGAAATACTGCGAAACGATCTTCCGCAGATACAAAGACAAGGTCAAATACTGGATCACTGTCAACCAGATCAATCTCTATGAACATGAATCGTTCAATCATCTCGGCATCCCCGCCGATCAGGTGGAGAATCTGACGGATGCCAAGTACCAGGGTCTGCACAATGAACTGGTTGCCTGCGCAAAGGCGATGAAAGCAGGCAGAGAGATCAATCCGGATTTCCGCTTCGGATGCATGCTGTATCATAACAATGCCCATCCGGCTGCCGGCAGTTCCGAAAACATGATGGCTGCGATCCGTCAGAACCATATGTCCTATTACTTCACCGATATGTCCGCCAGGGGAGAAGTTCCTTCCTATATGTGGCGCTTCTATGAAGAAAACAATATCCATGTGGATATTACCGAAGAAGACGAAGAAGCCCTGAAGAATACCGTCGACTTCATTTCCTTCAGTTATTACTACACCGGAAACGTCACGGAAGACGGAGAAGAAATCAAAAACGAATTCATCAAAAAGGCCAATGCCTGGGGATGGGGCCTGGATCCGGTCGGACTCAGAGTTGCCCTGAACCAGTACTGGGACAGATACCAGCTGCCGCTGATGGTCACTGAAAACGGCATGGGCTTCTATGATCAGCCGGATGAAGACGGAAAGATCCATGATCCCTACCGGGTGGAATTCTATGAAGAACATCTGAAGCAGGTCAAAGAAGCCATCTATGACGGCGTTGATGTGCGGGGATACTATGCCTGGGGACCGATTGACATCGTCAGCTGTTCCTCCTGTGAGATGGAAAAGAGATACGGCTTCATCTATGTCGATCTCGACAATGAAATGAAAGGAACCGGAGAAAGACGCCTCAAAGACAGCTATGCATGGATGAAACAGACCATCGCATGCAACGGTGAGAATCTCTGAACGATGATGATCTGCAGAAATGCAGATTTTCATTTGCCCGCGGAAAGCATCCTTCCTGCATGATGTGATACAATAGTTTCAGTGATCATATTTTCTTTGAAGGGGGAAGAAAACCGTGTCAGAACATAATAACAGCTATATCAGCCGCACCAGCGGTCTGAAGGCGAAAGACTATATCGGCTATGCCATGGTCGATACAGCCGGATGCCTTGTATTTGCGCTTGTCACAACATTGCTGCAGAAATTCTATACCGATATTTTCCATCTCAGCCCGCTGTTCATCATGGTCATGTTCATCATTGCCAGAGTATGGGACGGCATCAATGACCCGATCATGGGCAGGATCTGCGATACGGTGGAACCGGGAAAACACGGCCGCTACCGGAAATGGATCCTGTATGCGGCAGTGCCGCTGGCAGTATCTGCGGTACTGATGTTCCTCAAGCTGCCCGGCATCGGGGAAGAAGGGAATTATACCGCTACCTGCATCTATGCGACATGCACGTATATTTTCTTCGGCATGGCCTATACCGTTCTGCAGATCCCGTACGGATCGCTGGCTTCTGTCGTAACGACCGATGCCCATGAACGTTCCAGACTCTCCGTCTTCCGCTCCATCGGTGCAGCCCTCGGTTCGATCCCGGTACTGCTGATCGCGAGCTTTGCCTATGCTGACAGACTGGACGCATCGGGAAATCCGGTCATCGGCGAAAACGGCAAGGTCATTACGGATATGCAGTATGCCCCGGTGATCAGAGGCGTCATTATCATGGCAATTGTCTCCTGCATCATGCTGCTGATCAGCTTTACGCTCAATAAGGAAAGAGTCAGGACAAAGCCGCAGCCGGCCGCAAAGGGTGCCTGGAAAAAGGCCATCGGCATGCTGTTTACGAACCGTGCCTTTGTCGCGATCACCCTGGTATCGATGCTATTGCTGGCAGGACAGATGTTCACCCAGAGCTTCTATACCTATCTGTTTGATGACTATTTCCATGCCAACTGGATGAATCTGGCTACCCAGGCATGTACCTATTCACCGATGATCATCTTCATGTTCTTCCTGCCGAAACTGACCGGAAAGAAGGGAAAGAAAGAAGTCACACAGATCGGCATGGCAGTCGCTGCTCTGGCCAATCTGGTGCTGTTCTTCCTCAGAGGCATGGAACCTTCAAAGCTTCTCTGGATCTTTTTGGCAATGAACTTCATCAGCGGATGCGGTCTGACGACACTGGTCATGCAGTTATGGGCGATGGTCGCCGATGCCATTGACGATATCGAAGTCAGAACCGGCAGCCGGGATGACGGTACGGCATATTCCGTATTCAATCTGTTCCGCAAGGTCGGACAGGTCCTGGCAGCGGTCTGTGTCAACGGCGCGCTTCTGGGCATGCATTACAAATATGAAAAAGGCGCAGTCCAGACACTGGCCAACCTGAAGATCATGTATGATCTCGGTACACTGATCCCGGCCGTTATGTTCGGTATCATGGCAGTCATTCTGTTTGTCTACTATCCGCTTTCCAAGCAGAAAACGGATGAACTGCAGATTCAGAAGGAACACAAGCTCAGAGAATCCTACGAAAAGAAGGAAATCGATATCTGATGCGCTGAACATGCATACATACTGTTTTTCTCCATAAATCTGTCGATAATATCGATGGATTTATTTTTTTGACGTAGTAGTGTTCTTAGGCAGAATAAAATATCATACAGGGCAGTCAGACTGCTTCAAACCATACCGGCAGATCGCAGGGGGCACAGGGTACTTCAAGTACAGTGCCTCCTTTTACTGTTTCGCCTTCACCCCGCAGCTTCCAGCCGCTGACAAAGGCAGGCATCGCAACGGTTACGGTATCTTTTCCTTCATCGAATACCGGACAGGCCAGGATCCGCTCACCGCACATGAAGCAGTCCGCTTCCCGGTCATAATCCGGCTGTTTCAGGAATACCGGACAGATCAGAGGTGTGTTGTTACGGACGCAGAGTTCTGTCTGTTCATGCAGATAGGGAACCAGTTTTTCCCGCAGATCAAACAGTTTTCTGACGCTGTCCATCAGATCCGGATAGAGCCAGGGCATATTGGAAGGTTCGCCCGGTTTCCAGGAATGCAGAACAAAACGGGGTGTGAACACGGCATACTGCAGCCAGCGCATAAACAGTTCCCTTGACGGGGAAGGACCGGCGAATCCGCCGATATCCTGACCGAAGAAACAGAATCCGCTTAAGGCCATGGTCATTGCCTGGTAATGATTGAAGCGCAGTTCCCGGAAATCCGTATAATTGTCACCGGTCCAGGTGGTCGCAATCCTCTGCATGCCGGCCGATGCACAGCGGGATACCATGAACGGAATCTCGGCGCTGCCGTATACTTCTTCATAGACTTCCCGTCCGGCTCTGGCCATCAGATGGGCAAACAGCGGACGGATGCGGCGGGCTGGTATTGCATGGCCGAATCCGCAGGCATAGATGTCCTGATCCCATACATCATATTCATTATTGTCATTCCAGAGATGTTTGTATCCGTTCTGCATCAATTGTTCTTTCACGCATTTCTGCCAGAATGCATAGGCACCGGGATTGGTGAAATCAAGATACGAAGCCATGCCGCCCCAGAACGGAAAGACAGCCGGACTGCCATCACTGTAATGCAGGAACCAGCCGTTTTCCGCAATCGTCTGATACAGCGGATGGACCGTCAGAAAAGCCGGCTTGATATTCGGGATGATTTCCAGACCGTGCGTACGGAAATGATCGGCCAGACCTCTGGGAGAAGGGATCTTATCGGTATTCCAGTGGAAGACACAGCGCATATCGCCGATCTGCGTATAGCCCGAGGACATGTAAAAGCCGCCAGCCCGGATTCCGTTTTCTTCGCACTGTGCAACAAAGCCGCGCAGTCTTTGATCCGCATCCGGCGCATCGGTATATTCCATCGTACTGCCGCAGTACTGAAACGCCCACTGGGGTACAGGTGCGATGCCTCCGCACATCGCATTGAAACGCTGAATGATTTCCAGCGGTGTGCCCAGGATCAGATAAAAGACCATGTTCTCTTCTTCAAACCGGATGGAATTGAAGGGTTCAAAATAATTGTCATGTTCCTGGCCGAAGTTGATCCGGCCGGTGCTGTATGTATCGTAGTACAGGCCATAGGAGCCGGCTCTGTTTTCACAGATATAGAAGGGGATATGTTTATACAGAGGATCGGAATACTCTGCTTTGAATCCCATCGCATCGCCGGTATAGAGATCAAAACTGCGTCCGTTTTTATTGACATGCCCGCTCTTGTCGCCAAGACCGTAGATCTTTTGGTCTTCTTCCCGGCGGGTGAAATGCACCGATCCGTCGCCGAGTTCGCCGTCGAAGTTATAGGCCAGTCCGCTTCTGTCCTGATACAGGATGCCTTTGTCATTTTCCCCGGTGATCCGGAAATTCATCTTTTCGATGGAAAAGCGTATACCGCCGTGCGTAAAGCGGACCGTGGTTTCATCTTCGCTGACTTCCGGATAAACCTTGACAAAGCACTCATCGCTGCATTTGTCTATGCCGCTGACCGGACAGGTCGAAGACGGATCAACTGACCAGGTCGGAACCAGGTCTTCCGGTTTTTTCAGCAGGGAAACACGCAGGATATTCTCAAAGAAATCAATGCGCATGACAATGCCGTCTGCTGCATATGTACGGAAGGAACCGCCGTCTGTTTTCAATCGGAATGCGTGTCTGAATTTCATGCCTTCGGATTTCCTTTCCTGATCATATTTCTGCCTAATGTACGGTACGAAGGTCTGCCGGCGGCGATCCTGTTCTGTCTGAAGCAGAGAATATGCAGCTTTCCGGAAGAACACGGCTTCCAGTACGGTCTGCCTTCGCCGTTGGGATTGCCCGTTTTTGCATATGCCGCAAAATAATCCATCATCTTTTCCGAGATCAGACGGTCTTTGAGCGTATAGGGGCGCCAGGATGTATCCAGCCGTCCGAACAGATAGCGCAGATCGCTGGAATGGAATGCGCCGTTGTCATCGCCCGGGGCATCGATATCGAAGAATCCGATATATGCATCATTGTCTTTTCCGAACCGGTTTCCGATATATGCCATCAGCGGTGCATACATGTCGGTGTTCGTATAGCTGGTCATATACCCGGTTTTCAAAGGATCCCGGATGAGCTCCCGGATGGGTTTGGCAATCATATCGCCGTCAATGACCGGCATTGTATTGTACAGCGTATCGCTGCGTCTGTTTTTCATATCCTGGGCTGCCCGCAGCACATCTTCTACCGGCAGTTTTCTGAGTTCATCCAGGCTTGTGCAGTGAATGCTGTGCATCAGTTCCAGCCAGTATTCCCTCGTCGAAGCAGCGGGTCTTGGCGAGGCAAACTGCGGAAATTCACCGGCTCCGGACATCATGAAGACACGCTGAAACAGACCTTCATTGCGGTGATCCAGACACAGGTACTGGATGGATATGGCGCCTGCGCTCTGACCGAAGACCGTAATATTCTCCGGATCGCCGCCGAATTCCGAAATATGCTTCTTCACCCAGCGCAGCGCAGTTCTCTGGTCATCCAGACCGAAATTGCCGTCTCTGCCGTATTCTTTCTGTATATCTTCATGGGTCAGATACCCGAAGATGCCGACCCGGTAGTTGATGAATACTGTGAGGATCCCTCTTTGTGCAAGGGCATAGCCGCGGAATGGCTCTTCGCTGTTTGCCCCGGAATTGAATCCGCCGCCATGGATGAACACAGCCACCGGACAGTCCTTTATCTGTTTCGGCACATAGATGTTCAGATTCAGGCAGTCCTCTTCATAATGGAATTCCAGTCCTTCCCGGAACTCCCGGTGATAGAAAAGACGTTCGGGATTGTCGAGCTGGGGGAAGTACTGCCGGTACTGCGGGCAGGCACTGCCGAAGGAAGACGCATCGAAATCATCGCCGTAATGATCGATGCTTTCCGCATAGCGGAAGCGTTCTGCCTTTGCGTAGGGGATACCGAGATATTCATCGCAGGTATCTGTCCGGTTTCCTTTGAATGACCCGAAAGAAGTATGCAATATGATCTGTCTGTTTTCGTCCATGATAGTTTCTGCTTTCTATAGGAACATCTTACCACAGAAGAAAAAAGGCAGCTGTACGCTGCGAATCTTACGCAAAGTAAGTGAAACCAGGTCTTGAGTTGAGGAGGTACTCGGCAGAGTGCCTCCTTTTCCTATGGTCTTTAGCAAGGGCTAATATATGTTG
>CADABS010000055.1 GCA_902786245.1 uncultured Erysipelotrichaceae bacterium | reverse complement strand
AACTAGCCGCTAGTTTCAATAGTTATAAGAAAACTCATCTACTTTTTTTCGATGAGTTTATTGGTCTTCCATGATGCGAGGGTTTTTCAGCAGCCTCCCCCGAAGGCTTCTCTGGTTAAGCAAGATTCAGATTTCTGTCCAGGACGATCCATGTAATGACGGTGAATATCACAATCACAATGGCTGCCTCCAGATAGAACGGCCAGAACGCCGTCATAAAATCAGGCATCGGAATCTGATTGACAATAAAACTCAGAATAGCGGACATGCCGATGAAGGCACCGACAGCGCCGAGTGTTTCGTGGTCTTTGACCAGGTGGCCGATGGCAATTGCCGCATAGATCTGTGTAATGATCTGAACCGAACCAAGGATGCTCATGATCATGACTTTAATGGCATTTTTGGTGATTTCCAGATAATCAATATCCATCGATAGCAGTTCGCCGATTGCTTCGATCAGCGCTTTGATATCATTCATATCTGCCGCAATCAGACCGATGATGCCGAAGGACAGTGCGACGGCAATACTGCAGGTAATCAGACAGACCAGAGCGGATATGACTTTGGCAACGATATGCTCAAGGGTCGATACCGGCAGAGAGAACATCAGGTACCCCTCTTCTTCCAGCAGATTTCTGCGGAAGTGCGAGGCGAGGATGAAAATCGGAATCGCCCAGCAGACGATCATCGTGATGAAATAGACGATCATAATGATGGTGAATACCCAGTTCTCAGTGACACTGAAACGGATGGATATGCCTGCCAGCACAGACAGCGCCAATAATGCCAGATACAGCGGTCCGAGTTTCTTCAATGCGGACTGCAGATCATATTTGATTAATTTTCCCAGCATCTGAATACCTCCCTGAAATGTTTATCCAGGCTCTTGCCTGACTGCTCTCTGATCGCATCGACGGTATCATGCAGGATGATATGTCCTTCCTTCAGGAAGATGGCTTCATCCAGGACCGATTCGACATCCGCGATCAGATGCGTGCTGATGATGATCGATGCATCTTCATCATAGTTGGAAATGATCGTGTTAAGAATATAGTCTCTGGCGGCAGGATCGACACCGGCGATCGGCTCATCGAGCAGATACAGCTTTGCCCTTCTGCTCATGGTCATGATCAGCTGCAGCTTTTCCTTTGTGCCCTTTGACATTTTCTTCATCGGCATTTTGTGGTCGATGTTCAGCTGGCGGATCATTTCGACTGCCCGCTGTGTATCAAAGTCTCTGTAGAAATCTTCATACAGATAGATCAGATCCGTGCAGTTCATCCATTCCGGCAGGAAGTTTCTATCCGGCAGATAGGAAACAATGCTTTTTGTTTCCGGAGAAGGTTCCATGCCGCAGATGGTGATTTTTCCTTCAGAAGGTACAAGCATCCGGCAGGCAAGCTTGATCAGGGTTGTTTTGCCGGAACCGTTCGGACCGAGAAGTCCGATAATCTTTCCGCTTTCGACTGTCAGATCAATGGAATCAAGAGCGCTGACAGATCCGTAATATTTGGAAAGATTGCTGCATTCCATTACATTCATTTGCTTACTCCTTTTCAGCCAGAACGGCTGCGATGATTTCTTCTTTTGTCAGACCGAGATCGGTCAGTTTCTGAAACAGGTCTTCAATATAGTTTCTGCTCAGCGTCTGTTTCAGCTGATTCAGCAGTCCGCTGTCATTGACAACAAACTTGCCGTTGGTTCTTTCGGTATACAGAACGCCTTCAGATTCAAGTTCAGCATATGCCCGCTGTACCGTATTCGGGTTGACACCGGCTTCCAGAGCCAGTTCCCGGACTGAAGGTATACGGCTTCCGGGCGGATATTCGCCTTTGACGATGCGGAACTTGATCCTTTCAACGATCTGTCCATAGATGGGTTTATCCGATTCAAATGTCCAGGTCACAGGCACCTCCACTGTATTAATGACTTAATACACTAATACTGTAGTACAGTGATTGTACCCTGTCAACAGAAAAAGCCGGAATTTTTTTTCCGGCTCCTGTACTAGCGGTATTTTTCTTCCAGTGCGGGCAGATATTCCGGTTCGATCCATTCCTCGGAAAAACCGCAGTTCAGACATAAGTATCTGTCTACGGGAATATAGGAGAAGATCGTCATTCCCATGGGAATGTTGTTTCCGGCACCGTAGGCTTTTACCTGTCCGGGAATCCGGATGATATTGCTGTGACCGCATTTAGGACATACACCTGTGTTTTTCATTATTCAGCCTCCCCTGCTCTTTCAAGTCCGTTGATGTTGATGTTTCTGTTGACCTTTGCATCATAGGTATTTGCTTTCATGATCTCGGCAAAGTCAACACCTGTCGCTTCGCTCATTGTATCAAATACCTGCTTCATGACGATCGGCATGTTGGCGGAAATTCTGGATGTGCCGGTTTCGCCGGAACCGCTGGTGTCATAGATATTGATCTTGTCGATCTGGCTCAGAGGCTTTGCGATTTCCGCAGCCATCTGCGGCATGATTTTAATCATCATTTCAGCCATGGCGGCGCCGTTGTATTTCTTGTAGGCTTCGGCTTTCTTTTCCATTGCCTCGGCTTCTGCCAGTCCTTTCAGACGGGCTGCTTCTGCTTCGGCTTTGCCTTTTGCGGCAATACCTGCTGCTTCTGCTTCATAGCGGGCTCTGATACCGGCTGCTTCCTGCTCCGCTGCGTATTTTGCGGCATCTGCTTCTTTCTGCTTCTGGATCAGCTTCGCTTCAGCAGATTTCTCGGCAGCGTATTTTTCCGCATCCGCCTGCTTTTCGATCTGGGCTGCCAGTTCCTGCTGACGGACGGATACTTCTTTCTGCTTCAGCTCTGCTTCTCTTTCTGCCCTTGCAATCTGGGCATTGACGGTAGCGGTCTGAATGACTTTCTGCTGTTCCTGGTTCTGGATTTCATAGGCAGCGTCTGCCTGTGCCTTTGCGGCATCTGCCATGCTTTTGAGTTCAGCTTCTTTGATCGAAAGCTCATTGTTCTTTTTGGCGATTTCCGTCTGGGCAGCGACTCTTGCATCATTGGCTGCTTTGTCTGCGTCCGCTCTTGCGATTGCGACATCGCGGTCTGCTTCTGCCTTGGCAATTGCGGCATCCTTTTTGATCTTGGCGGTATTGTCCATACCGAGGTCATTGATCAGACCGTTTTCATCGGTGACGTTCTGGATGTTGCAGGACAGGATCTGGATACCCAGCTTTTCCATGTCCTTGGAAGCTTTGGCCATGACCTGATCCGAGAAGGAATCACGGTCGGTATTGATTGTCTTCAGATCCAGGGTGCCGATGATTTCACGCATGTTGCCCTGCAGGGAATCCTGCAGATCCATCGCGATTTCCTGGGGTGTCTTGTTCAGGAAGTTTCTCTCTGCTTTCAGCATTCCTTCCGGACTAGTATCGATCCTTACTTTGGCGATCGCGTCGACTTTGACATTGATGAAGTCATTGGTCGGAATGTAGGAATCCGTTTTGATATCTACAGAGATCTGGGAGAGATGCAGGTGGTCGACTTTCTCCAGATACGGAATCTTGACCCCTGCCCTGCCGATGAGGACACGCGGTGTCTTTTTCAGACCGGAGATGATGACCGCTACGTCCGGCGAAGCTTTGACATATCCGGTCAGGATGACCGCGATCACGATCACGGCAATCAGAATAAACGGCAGTAATTTGATGAACAGTTCCATGCTGTACCTCCTTTTTATTGTGTTTTTTACATGGATAAGAAAAGGTGCAGCCTCTGCTGCACCTGGTCTTATCGGCTGTTGATCCCACGTACAGCTTCAGCTATACGTGAGTCTCACAATTGAAAGCAGGACCGGATGGATAACCATCGCAATGACGATCTGCTGCTCAAGAGCCTGTTACTCCCTCACTTGAAATTATCTTATCATACCCGGATAGGCTGTCAATAAATATCGTGAAATGTTTCACTTGCCTATTCTTCGATGATCGTGATCGTCAGATTGCCCGGACCATGGAAAGAGAATGTACGCAGTCCGGTATAGACATCTGCTTCATAATCAGAAACATCGAAGCGCATTTCTTCCAGACGGCTGCGGATCCGTTCCGAGTTGTTCGCCGCCAGCATGATCTTCTGTTCCGGCAGTTCTGTCTGATCTTTGAGAATAATCAGTTCAATACCTGTTTTATTGCATTCCATCAGGGCTTTTTCATTGCCTGTTTCCGGATCGGAAACCTGCTCAATGACCTGGAAGCCCAGCGCTGTGCTGAGGAAGTCCATGACCGCGGAACCTTTATTGCAGTAGATGGTTGTGCGTACAACATGCATCTTGCGGAAGAACGGAGAAAGGGCACGGTGTCTGGATTTCCATTTCCATCTGCGGTACTGCCGCAGGCGTCTGCGCCAGTCGGGATGGGTATTGACATAGGCAAACATCATGAACAGTCCGGCCCCGATCCAGCCGCCGATCGTATTGGAGAATATATCATCGATATCGTAAAACCCGAGCCTGGTGATCAGCTGAACGTTCTCAATGATCAGCGACACGATGAAACATGCCGGAATGGTACGGTGCCGTACATCGCGGCGGAACCAGTCGAATACATACGGCAGCAGATATCCCAGCGGCACAAACATGGCGATGTTCATATATACCTGGGTGATGTTGTATGTCTTATCGATTGAGACATGCGACATGGCGGTCTGGAAGCCTTCGGTAAAAATCGACCGGATCAGTCCGAATACACCGAAATCGATATGAATGGAACTGGCAAGATCTTCAAACAGGGCGACATGGACGTAATAGTCCTCCATGGCAGAACGGCTGAAGAACGCAACATATGCGATCATTGCCAGATAGACAAGAAACATGCATATGAGCAGGATCTTCCGGTATTTCAGCAGTCTGTCCGCATCAGGATTCTCGCTGACGCCGTCATTGAGACTGATACCGTGTCTGCGGCAGATGAAGCGGTCAATCCAGGGCAGAACGAAAACCATGACGGCCATCATCACGGTTACGATCATATTGACAGAATAACTGTTGGGATTGAAAAACATGGGCAGCTCCTGTAAAGATACAAACGAAGTTTAATACAATACGGTGATTTTGAAAACCTGTTTCAGATGCCGTAAAATTAAGTTCGTGGACAAATCGGCGATAAGCGGTAAACTATCATTGTGTACAGCAGAAAGAATAATGCGGCTGGTGGAGATATGATGAGAAGACTGAAAAAACTGATGGTGTTGATTTTTGCGGCTTCGGTTCTGTCCGGATGCGGAGAAAAGCAGGATGATTTTACGGTTCTGACAACACCGTACAAACAGATCCTGACGATCGGCATCGTGGAGAACGGTACAGAAGTGCAGTATGTCGATCCGGCCCAGTTCCAGGATTTCTGCTATGCGATGAACAACATCCAGACGCTGTACAAGCTTTCCGAAGACAGTATTCCTGTCTCCGGTACGGAACTTCTGATTACGACCCGAAACAAAAAATACAGCATAACGCTGGATACACCGAATATCAGGATCGGCGATGTGTGGTATGTCGTCGATGAGGATACAAAGCCGTGCACGGATCTGATGCAGGATATCGCTCTGAACAGGCAGGTAAAGAACTGAACAGGAGAAATCCTGTTTTTTCTTATCCATAAGCTTCAATTCAGTGTACGATGGTAGGGTAAAGGCGGAGGAAGCCATGGAACAGAATAATAAGCAGTATCATCCGGTACTGGATGATCTTGATGAAAATGAAGAAGAGAATTCCTTTTTTGACCATGCATACAGACAGACGCAGAGGAAGTATGAAAGCTGTGCAACCGGTTCATATACGCTGGAAGAAATCATGGCTTCAGAGGGAAGCAGTTCATTGAAGGTTCTGTACGGGAATCCGGCAGATGATGTGAAAACAACGACCCAGATGCATGTCGATGAAGTGATCCGGGCCCTGCAGAATCCGGCCGCTGAACCTGCAAAGGAAGAGGAAGACCTGACATTTGAAGAAATGGTCAGACGCAATGAAAAGATCCTGGCAGAACAGAATCAGCCGTACCGTACACCGAAGGATCCGTATGTATCTGCCGTGATCAATGCAAGGCAGGGCATGCATACGGAAAAAATACCGGTCATCTGCATTCCCAACGATGCGATCTGCAGCGATGCGAGTGCATTTATACCGGTAGAAGAAGTCATGGATGAATAAATCTGTCAGCCGCTGCGCTGTCTGCGGTATTCTTCGAGTTCTTCATTGATCAATGTATAATCGCGTTCAAACAGCTCTCTGGAGATTTCCTGATGCAGGACATCGGCAGGGAGCTTTTCAAGTATTTTTTCCTGGACGAATTTCTTGGATTTCTCTTTGTATTTAAACATATGATGGCGTTCCTGGATGGCGGCGAGTTCCGGCCGCCAGAGCAGGGAGAGCTTATCCGTCATTTTCCGTTTCGGATTGGGAAGGGGATGTCTGCGGGTATACAGATCGATGCCGTCATCGGTCTCTTCCACGGTGATGATGCCCCACCAGGCCGGTACATGTTCATCGATATGCAGGGCATGCGATGTCCCGATGACAATATAATTGAAATCAAAATAGCGGTTGTACCAGCGCACCTGCGTTTTCAGTCTTGTATAGGTATCCGCATCGCTTTTGATTTCAATACCGTATAAGGCATCATCGGTGATCATGACCGCATCTGCCCGGCATTTTCCCATCTGCTTTTCTTCAATGATCCGGACGATCCCGTATTCATTTTCAAGATATTCAAATAATGGTTCACGGATGTCTCTGTCGTGTAAAGTCATGAATGTATTGTAACAAAAAAACATCCGTGGATGCGGATGTCATTCTGCTGCGTGATGCAGGATCCAGTTATAGGCGGCGCCGACCAGGTTTGCGTCAGAGGAATACTTGCAAACATCCAGTTCCGATTCCGGCATGCCGAACATCTTGAACGGCTCATTGGAGCGGTCATATTCTTCTTTCAGATCTTTGATCAGTCTCGGATTGCGGGATACACCGCCGCCGATGACGATCTTTGCCGGATCGAGGGTCATCTTCAGGTTGGTGACGACCTGCACCAGTGCCTTCAGCCATTCGCTGTATACTCTGCAGGTGACTTCGTCTCCCTGTTCGATCCAGTCAAATACATCTCTGCCGGAATAGATCGGCAGATTCGGATCGGCGGGTTCGCTTGACTGCATAAATCCGCTGATTTCAAACTGGGCAGGACTCATGCCTTTTGCCAGTGCGACAGCGGTTAACAGAGCAGTTGTCGATGCATGGGTAGCCGAGAAATTCGAGAATTCATAGATACCCGGTTCAACCATCAGACCGCTGATTTCACCGGCCGCAAAATGCGCGCCTTTGCGCAGCCTGCCGTCCATGATAATCCCGCCGCCAAGGCCGCTTCCGATAATAATGGCACAGCCGTCGGATACACCCTGCAGTGCACCTTTCCACTGTTCGGCAAGAACCGCAGCCTTTCCGTCATTTTCGACGGATACCGGTACATTGACTTTGTCTTTGAGCAGATCGAAGATGTTCTTTCCGGCCATGGTTGCCGTATAGGCACCGGCAGACTGAGCAAAGCCTTTTTCACTGTCGATGACACCGGGCATGGAAATGGCAATGCCTTCCGCTTCCGGATGCTTTTCATACAGATCGGTAATGACTTTTACAAATGATTCAGTGCTGTCCAGCGGAGCAGGTGTTTCACCGCGGTCGGTAATCTCAGCGTTTTCATCCATCATGCAGTGCTTGACGAATGTTCCGCCGAAATCCAGTGTGAGCAGTTTCATATGATATATTCTCCTGATTGTCTATGTATCCATTATATGTTCTGCACATCCTTTTTGGACAGCAGGTTTCGGATATGCGATACGAAGATCTGTTCATTCCGGCTGAGATGGTTTGTGTACTCCAGTCCGAATGTATAGGAAATCTCCGGTGAAAGCGGACGGATGACGGTTCCTTCGCTCTGTGTGTCAAAAGCAGATTTGCGGTCTTCGATCATGATGCCCATGCCGTCTTTTAACAGAGAAATACTGCCGCCGACGCTGCCCTGATAGACGATATCCGGTACGATGCCGTCCCGTTTCAGCCAATAGGACAGTTCCCGGTAGAACAGTGTATCCTTTGCGGGAACCATCAGATGGATGCCGTTAAGTCTGTACAGGGGAACCGTGTCATAGGAAGCCAGAAAATGATTTTCCGGAATCACTGCGACCAGGCTGCTTTCACCGGCAGGGATAAATGCATTCTTTGCATGTTCACGCCGGGAATAGGCAGTCGTCGCAAGATGCAGGGTCCCGTCTTCCAGTTCATTCTGCAGTTCCTGGATGGAACCTTCCGTGATCCGGACCGGAATATCCGGATGGGCACTGCGGAAGGAACGGATCGAATCGGTGACCAGATACAGCTGGGGATTGTGCGATACACCGAGAATGACCGTTTCGGTTTTGGCTTTCAGATACCGGCTGACAGTCCGGACTGCACTGTCATCTGCGGCAATGATCTTTTTGGCGCAGGGCAGATAGATCTGGCCGAAATCCGTCAGAGTGACGCTGCGGGTCGAGCGCATGAAAAGCAGTTCTCCGAGTCCTTTTTCCAGCAGCTGGATATGGCGGCTGAGAGAGGACTGGGAAATATGCAGTTCGGCAGCGCTGCGGCTGTAGCTGCGGGTATCGGCAAGGTGGATGAATTCCCGGATATACTGCAGTTCCATAGTTCTATTATTTATGCATAATACGCATAAATCAACGAAAACATCGCAATAATGCATATAAATCATGAAACAGGGCAAATATCCGCCATGATACGATGATAACGAGGAAATATCAGGAAGGAGCAAACATATAATGATACCTGAACAGTTCAAGAACTATATGTTCAACGACAATGATTATCTGCCCCAGGACTATCATGTCGAAGACGAAGAAAAAAGAAAACTTCTGGTAAAACTGGTCAAGATGATCACCGATGACATCGACATTACGCTTGGCGGAAAGGTCGAGGAAAATGATCCGCAGTATGTTCTGCTGGACCGTCTTCTGGACAAAGATGAAGTACGCTTCATGCTTTCTTTCAAGGCAAAGAGAAAGGTCAAGCTGACGCTTGCCGAACTGGCAGAGCGGAACAAGCTGAGCGAGGAAGAAGTACAGAAACATCTCGACCGCATCGCCGGCATCGGTCTGATCGAATTCGACCGGGAAAACGAAAAACACGAAAGACAGTATTTCGTACCGAAATGGGTCGTCGGATCGGGCGAATACATGATGATGAACGGAAAACTTCTCGAGAAGCATCCGGAAATCGCAACGTTCTTCAACTATGCGTCCAGTGTACCTGTCGGCAAAGTAGCCCATATGGTACCGCAGGGCGGCGGCGGTCTGGGAATGCATGTCATTCCGGTCGAGAAGGCAATCAATGCCAACAGCGAAGCTGTATCGGTAGAAAAGCTTTCCCACTGGCTGAAGAAATATGACAAGTATGCCCTGGATGTATGTTCCTGCCGCAGACAGCAGAGAATGCGCGGTGAGGGTGCAGGCGATATCGAAGACTATTACTGCATCGCTCTGGGCGATATGGCAGAATATCTGGTCGAAACCGGCAAAGATGCATACTACTGCACCTATGAAGAAGTCATGGAAGTACTGGAACGTTCGGAAAAGAGCGGTTTTGTACACCAGATCACAAACCTCGACGGTGAAGACAAGATCGTCGGTATCTGCAACTGCTCGAACACGACCTGCAATGCGTTAAGAACATCCCAGCTCTTCAATACACCGAATATGTCCGCATCCGCATACCGTGCCCATGTCGACCATGACAAATGCGTCGCCTGCGGCAAGTGCGTGGAAGTATGTCCGGTCGGTGCAGCCAAGCTCGGTCAGAAACTCTGCACCCTGAACGGTCTCAAGATCGAATATCCGAAAACAGAACTTCCCGATGAAGTCAAATGGGGACCGGAAAAGTGGAACAAGAACTACCGCGATGATGCCAAGATCAACTGCTATGACACAGGCACATCGCCTTGCAAGACCGCATGTCCTGCCCACCTGGCAGTACAGGGATACATCCAGATGGCGGCAGAGGGCAGATATCTCGATGCCCTGAAGCTGATCAAGCAGGATAATCCGCTGCCGGCAGTCTGCGGTGCAGTATGCAACAGAAGATGCGAAGACAGATGTACAAGAGGAACGATCGATTCACCGGTTGCCATCGATGAAATCAAGAAGTTCATCGCAGCCCAGGAACTGAATGCGGAAAGCAGATATATTCCGGAATGCGTCAATGAACACGGCGATCAGTGGGGCGATGAATACAAGGTCGCAGTCATCGGTGCCGGTCCGGCCGGACTCAGTGCAGCGTACTATCTGCGGACAAAAGGCTATCCGGTTACGGTATTCGAAAAGAACCAGGAACCCGGCGGCATGCTGAAATACGGCATTCCTTCCTTCCGTCTGGAACACTCCGTCATCGATGCGGAAATCGCAGTGATCAAGGAAATGGGTGCGGAATTCAGATGCGGCGTTGAAGTCGGAAAAGACGTTACGATTCCGCAGCTCAGAGAACAGGGCTACAAGGCATTCTTCGTCGCGATCGGCATGCAGACGGGCAGAGGCGTCGGTATCCCGAATGAAGAATATGCAGTATCCGGTGTTGATTTCCTGCGTCAGGCAAGCACGGATCATTCAAAGATCCTCGATGGCACAACCGTTGTCATCGGCGGCGGCAATGTCGCAGTCGATGTCGCAAGAACTGCATTGAGAGCAGGCTCTGAACATGTCGAAATGTTCTGCCTGGAACGTCCGATCGAAATGCCGGCAGCTGCCGATGAAGTCGCTGAGGCAAAAGAAGAAGGCATCAAAGTTCATAACTGCTGGGGTCCGAAAGAGATCCTGACAGAAAACGGAAAGATCACCGGTATCGTACTGAAGCAGTGCGTACAGGTCTATGATAAGAATGGAAAATTCGCTCCGCTGTATGATGAAGACAATACCAAGACCGTTGCCTGCGACCATGTCCTGATGGCAGTCGGTCAGGCACCGGTATGGGGCGATTTGCTCAAGGGTACAAAGGTTGAACTGCGCGGCAACGGAACAGCCATTGCCGATCCGGTAACACTGCAGACAGCAGAACCCGATATCTTCGTCGGCGGCGATATCAACCATGGTGCGAAATTCGCAATCGATGCGATTGCGGACGGCCGTGAGGGAATGGTATCCATTCACAGATTCGTTCATCCGGGTCAGGGCGATCTGAAACTCGGCAGAGATCTCAGAGAATTCATCGAACTCGACAGAGACGATATCAAGGTTGAAAGCTATGACAATGCCAAGCGGCAGGCACCGGGATTCAAGCCGGGCGAAGCGGCAAAGACATACGAAGATCTGCGTCTGCCTCTGACAGAGGAACAGGTCAGAGCGGAAGCGAACAGATGTCTCAAGTGCGGCGCAACCACCGTTGATGTCAACAGATGCATCGGCTGCGGTCTGTGTACGACAAGATGCGAATTCGACGCAATTCATCTTGAAAGAGACGTTCCGCATGGCTCGGATATGTATACCGGAGAGGAAAGCAAACTCAAGGCAATCATCCCGTATGCACTGAAGAGAGAAATCAAGATTCTCAAGAACAAAAGAAAGTAAGAACAGAGAAAAAGCACTTTACAGATCACTGCAAAGTGCTTTTTAAGACGGATCAATATTTCTTCAGGGTAAGGATATGCATATATAGGAATATCAGACTGAATACAAGCCAGGCAGCACAGATCCACAGCTGTTTCTGGCTTTTATTCTCTTTGTAATCGATAAAATGAGCAGCACAGTTAACTGCAGATATGAGAAACAGAAGATCATCACCGAATAAGCCTGTATCAGCCAGAAATCTGCGCAGCAGAAGCAGAATCAGACAAATAAGAGAAAGATTGTAAATGCAATGTATTTGTTTTTCATCATATGTATGCTCCTTCAGGCAGAACGGAGAATCAATCGGAGGATCGCGAAGGCTTCTTCTTTTGTGCTGTATGGATGAATGATGAAATAACTGTCGCCTTTGATCATGGCACTGAGATTTGTCTTTTCCGGACGGTACAGTACATGTACAGGTTTCTGATGTGCTTCGGCATAGGCCAGTTCATAGCCGACACCCAGAGAAGGGGAAGTGCACTCGGCAATGACGGCATCGCATTCTCTGAGCCAGGCAGTATCCTGGTCATAGATCTGCTTTTCGATATCAAAGTCATTTTCCCGGACGGAATGCGACAGATCGCCGACCTGTTCGGTGAGTACAATATCTGTCTGTTTGATATATTCAATCATTTCGTGATAGAGCTGTGTGTCTGTCTGTCCGCCCCGGATCGATCCGGCAAAATATATTTTCTTTTTCATCATATTGTTCCTTCTTATATTAATATTACGGTATGAGAGGTTTTCTGTGTATGGAACTGAAAGAAGAAACACTGGAAAAAAATGTCGTCTATGACGGAAGAATCATAACGGTCCGCAGCGACACTGCGAAAACACCGGACGGACAGATCGTTTCGCGGGAAGTGGTGGAACATCCGGGCGGTGTAGGCATTGCCCTGGAAGATGAAGACGGGAAGTTCTTCATGGTTACCCAGTTCCGCTATGCCCAGCAGAAGGTCATGGTGGAATTCCCAGCCGGGAAAAAGGAACCGGGAGAAGATCCGCTGACAACAGCGAAGCGGGAGATCATTGAAGAAACCGGATATGAAGGCGTTGACTTTGTACATCTCGGACAGCTGGTGCCGACACCAGCCTATGATACGGAAGTCATTGATCTGTTTTATGCAAAACAGGGAAAGTTTGCCGGTCAGCATCTCGACGAGGATGAGAATCTGAATCTCTCGAAGATGAGTGTAGATGAACTTACAGACGCGATCGTTCATGGTAAGATTGATGATGCGAAAACTGTCGCCATGACATTTTTGATCAAGGAAATGAAGGAGAGAAATCATGGTTAAGAAAGCTTTGGAACTCCGCGATATGCTGGAATACAGATATCCGGAAAATCTTCAGTACAGTCCCGACGGAACATATCTGGCATTCCAGGTCGCAAAAGCAGATGAGGAAAAGAATACCTATACACGTGATATCTGGCTTGTCAAAGACGGAAAGGCTGCGCAGTTTACTGCAACGCTGAACACAAATATCGTCATGTGGAATGATGATACGCATCTGATCGTTACAAGACAGGCTGCAGATGCACAGCCGGGTGTTACAGATCTGTACTGCCTGGATGTCAACGGCGGCGAAGCACAGAAGTGGATCACTCTGCCGTTTGCGATGCGTTCGATGAAGAAGATCGCAGACAATCTCTATGCAGTTGCAGGTTCGATCGACAAGAACGATCCGGACGCATACAAAGATTCCGCAGAAACAAGAAAGAAGAAACTGGAAGACGCAAAGAATGAAGCGGACTACCAGGTCGTGGATGAAGTTCCTTACTGGTTCAACGGTGCCGGCTTTGTCAACGGCAAGCGCACGGCTCTGTTCATTGTTGAAACAGGCGATAAGCTGCAGGTAAAGCGGGTAACTGCACCGCTGTTCAACCTGGAAGAGTTTGAAGTTTTTGATAACAAAGTATATTTCATCGGCAACACCAAGGACCGCAATGACTCCATGTTCTCCAAGGTCTATGCCTATGACGCAAAGACAAAGAAGACAGAAACAATCTACGGAAAGAATACACATTATTTCAACCGTATGTTCATGATCAATGGTCAGCTGTATGCACTGGCTTCGGATATGAAGGAATTCGGTGTCAATGAAACACCGAATTTCTGCAAGGTATCCAAAAACAAGGTCGAATTCGTAATGGATCCGCTCCGTCAGCTGCACAGTGCAGTCGCCGGCGATACGATGCTGGGCGGCGGCAGATCCTATGCGGTCAGCAACGGAAATATGTATACACTGGCAACAGATGAAGACCATGTCGCAATCTGGAAGTATGATTCCAAATTCAAGAAGACCGTGCTGTTTGATGAAATGGGAGCTGTCTTCTTCATGGACGCATCCAATGACAAGATCGCCTTTGCCAGAGAAACATGGAACAGCCTGGCGGAAATCTATGAGATGAATCCGGACGGTACGGATATCAGAAAGCTGACAGATCTCAACGGCGCGGTGCTGAAGGACAAGTATATTGCCGAACCGAAGCGCATTGATTATACAAGCGGCGATGAGAAACTCCACGGCTGGGTACTGCTGCCGCAGGATTTCAAGAAAACAAAGAAGTATCCGGCAGTTCTGGATATCCATGGCGGACCGAGAACGATCTACGGCGATGAGTTCTTCCATGAGATGCAGGTATGGGCAAACAAGGGCTATGTCGTTATGTTCACCAATATCAGAGGCTCCGACGGAAGAGACGATGCCTTTGCGGATATCCGTGACAAATACGGCTATGTCGACTTTGACAACCTGATGGACTTTACCGATGCAGTGCTGGAGGCATATCCGAATATCGATCAGACAAAGCTGTGTGAAACCGGCGGATCCTATGGCGGATTTATGACAAACTGGATCATTACACATACCGACAGATTCTGCTGTGCAGCTTCCCAGCGTTCGATTGCAAACTGGGTATCGATGTCCTTCATCAGCGATATCGGCCTGTACTTCGGACCGGATCAGTGCGGTGCGAAGGGGCTGTTCGGCGATGAAAATACAGCGAAGCTCTGGGATCATTCCCCGCTGAAATATGCCGAAAACGTCAAGACACCGACGCTGTTCATCCACAGTGATGAAGACTACAGATGCCCGCTGCCTGAAGGCATGCAGATGATGCAGGCACTGGCATTCAGAAATATCGAAACAAGACTGGTCATCTTCCATGGGGAAAACCATGAACTGTCCAGAAGCGGCAAGCCGCAGCACCGGATCCGCCGTCTGACAGAAATCACGGACTGGTTCGACAAGCATACGAAGTAATACTGCAGGGAGAGCACATGCTCTCCTTTATCATTGCGGCAGAGTACAATGGAAACAGGAGAACTGCTTATGTTTTTGAAATGGACGCTGACCGTAATCATCCTTTGTGAAATATGGGGACTGACCTCCGTAGGCAATCTGAAGAAAGTACTGAAATCAATGATGTTCTATACCCAGCTGTCCAATGCGGCTGCTCTGATCTCAGCACTGCTGGTACTGATCTTCGGCAGTCTGCCCTGGATCACTGCCCTGCGCTATCTTGCCGCATGCATGCTGATCATGACGATGCTGGTAACGATATTCGTTTTGGTTCCGACGATGAAAGATACGCATCTTCTGCTCTGGTCCAGAGGCGGTTTCTTTCTGCACCTTGTCTGTCCGGTGCTGAATCTGGCATCCTATCTGTTTCTGGAACCGCATGCCGGATGGAATCTGCTGTATCTGCCGCTTCTGGTAACACTGATCTACGGCGATATTATGCTGTATTTCAATTATCTGAAGAAGGTGGACGGACCCTATCCCTTCCTGCGTTTCCATCATCAGTCCAGAAGGGCGACATTTCTCTGGTTTACCGTACTGCTGATTGTAATTACCGCTATATCTTCGCTGCTTCTGCTTTTTTGAATACAGGCTTCCACAGGGAAGTCTTTTCTTTACGGCATATTGGCAATATTAATGGCTCTTCATTAATAAGTGTGGGTTAGGAAATTAACAAATCATCAGATACAGAGCCGATATCCGATGAAATTCATCGAATAAAAAACGGGCATAGATT
>CADABS010000054.1 GCA_902786245.1 uncultured Erysipelotrichaceae bacterium | reverse complement strand
CATTTCAATCCGCAGTTTCACTGAAATATAGAGAATACTTCAGCAGAAATAATGGGAATTAAGCCTGTTATTAGCACTCATGTGCAAAAACGGCTTTAAAAATATAGGTTGGCGCTTTTTCTATGATGAGAATACTGATGACTGCTTAACTACAGCTTTACAAATAGACAAAGAATGAAAGAAGCGCGTATTAAAACATCAATTACTTGCGTATATTTCAAAAGATTCCTGCGAACGTGCTAATATAAGAATGGTTATTTTGGTTTGATTGTGTGAAGCCTGCCATTGACATTGATCGTGTTAGGCCAGCTTCTTCCATCGAGCCTAAAGCGGGTAGGATGGCCGGACATAACCACCTTACCCCAGCGTTTTTCGTGTCTGTCGGGGCGGACAGACACTTTTATTTTGTGAATCAACAGCACTGCCAGGATATATATGTTTTCCATTTTCCCGGTATTGCCTGAGCGTATGG
Source organism: uncultured Erysipelotrichaceae bacterium (assembly GCA_902786245.1). Classification (GTDB taxonomy): domain Bacteria; phylum Bacillota_I; class Bacilli_A; order Erysipelotrichales; family Erysipelotrichaceae; genus Bulleidia. The sequence continues at coordinate 15,412 of CADABS010000054.1, read as the reverse complement.
CTCTGCACAATCCTTCATCACGGATCAGATTGCTCAGCTGCTTGATGTTGACTCTGAACGCATACTTGTTGGTACATGCATTTTCAGGAATCACAAGATCATCTTCCAGCATATGGTCAAGCTGCTTCCGGATCACACCGCAAAGATTATGAAAAATGACTTTGCCGTATATGGCACACATCTCGGTGTCGCAGTCACTGCTGAAAAAACGTTCCCATTCATAGTCGGTCTTAAGTGTTTTATAGCTGACTTCGATCTGCCATCGTTTTCTATATAGCCTGACGATGTCAGAAGCTGAGAACTCTTCTTCGGAAAGATTGGTAAAGTAGATCAGATCCGCAGTGACCGGTGACCCTTTCTCTGTGAAATATGTATATCGATATTTCACAACTCTGATCCTGATCCATGGGTCTTTTTCAAATCTCTGTCTGGGTTGATCATATTTCAGCCGTTTCTGCCATGTCTTGTCGATACACACATCGATCCACTCATCATTGGATTTCATCTTTTCCACATAATGCTTGAAGAAGTTTGCCTTTCCCCGTATGCAGTACTTCATTCCATATCCTTCCAGAATGGAAAAGACTTCGACACTGTCATAATACCTGTCTGCCAGAAAGATTGCGGCTCTGCCGCGGATATATTGAATGATCCTGTCCAGCTGTTCAATAGCGATCGGTATCTCTGAATCTTTATAGCGTCTCATCACAAAATCCAGAATGATTCCATTTGTCACATCATAAAGCGCAGATGACCGGCTGGTTGCTTTTTTGGCATCCGCTGCAGTTTTAACGTATTTGTTTTGATCAAAGCCAAACCTTTGCAGAGAAAGCCTGCCGGAAGGAAAATTCAATGTTGTGCCATCGACCGCAATCAACAGGTAGTTTCTGAACGTCTTTACCAGAGAGGAATTATAGAACAATTCAGTGAACTTATGGATCAGAGGATCGAAAACCAGTGGATTCAGTTTCTTAAGTGCTTTAAAGGCAGCCTGTCTGCTAACACGTTTTTCAGACCAGCCTATACCGGCATAATAATTGGACAGCTCAGTTGAAACACATTCTTTACAGCGGAATATGACATATAGCAGAATATCGAACCAGGGAAACTTATAGATCCTTGTGAAATCGGAAGGTTTTTTACGGCAAAGATCACGAACTGCTTCAGAACGAATATACGCCCCGAATTTTCTGAAGAGTTTCGCTATATCCCTATCGGGATCCGGAATACTTCCCGACTTCACGGGAAAAGACCTCAGCCGGATCGCTGTCCTTGGCGAATGCGGCTTTGAGATAAGGGACATACTTAGCGTCAAACTGACCCAGCTTAACTACAACACGCTGTCTGGGATCACCATTCTCATTACGGTAAGACTCTACAAGATCGCAGAAAAAAGTGTTTTTCTTACCTTTATTGTTAGGAATAACACGAACATACATAAAAGAAGCCTCCTATACTTAACTACATAATACAATATATACGGCTTATATAGAAATTATATGTATATAATAACTTAACTACTTTTGCCTTAACTCCGATTTCAGTTTGATATCTGCGACAGAGAGTACAGTCAAATATTAAAAGCGCCAACCTATATTTTTAGGTTGACGCCATTGGGAGATCGGTGATCTCCCTTTGTGCTATTCTTCCGGTATTTCTTCTTCCGGTATTTCTTCTTCCGGAACTTCTTCTTCGGATGTTTCTTCTTCAGCGGTTACCTCTTCGGAAGAACCTTCATCGTCATCCTTATCCTTGGGCGGTTTGCTCGGCTTGGGTGCTTTATAGCTGTAATTGCCGACATCGGAACATACCGTTTCCGATGTGCCCTTGGCATTGGAATACCATGCACAGACTCTGACGCTGCCATTGGGAATGCCAGGTACGCCGCTGTAGCTGCCGGTCGTACTGGAAATAGTTGTCTGGGCATAGCCGTTGACATAGACCGTCGCGTAGTATACCGAACCGTTGCCTCTGGCCAGCCAGGAAGTATCGACCAGACACCGTCCGGTCATATTGACATTGTTCGTACCGTCATGCAGGGAAATATCTCTGACGCCGCCGGTACATCCGGTGGACGATCCCCAGTTGATATTCAGATAATTGCCGGAAATCGAAGCACTGATGGAATCGAGATGCGGTGTTTCATTGCCGTAATCGCTGGATGGGATCAGCGGTGAATTCTTCAGACCTGTCGAGGAGATCTGGGAGGTGATGAATGCATAGGCAGGCATCCATCCTTCCGCCTGTACATGCGGATAGGTACCGTTGACATAGGTGACATCCTGGACATCGGCAGGACGGCTGACACCGTTCAGGCTGCCTTCCGGTGCGATATTGTATTCAGCATCGAGAACCAGGCTGAGAATTCTGCCGGGCAGGTTCAGCTGGTAGGTCCAGTCATCGATATAGGTATTCTGCCAGGCCAGGGCCATGTCATAGCCGACCCAGACGACATTGGTGTACTGGCTTGTGCTGGCTGCCAGCCATTTGTCCTTGGAAGCACCGTAGGGGATGCCGTAGGGCAGACCGGAGTCGCCCCAGTCGCTGGTTCCGGTCTTGGCATAGACCGGATATTCGTTTCTCTGTACCGGCTGCATGTAGTTGCCCATCTGCCAGGAGATATCAACGTTGTACTTCATCAGCTGATCGACCAGCCAGGCGCTGCCGGAGGAGAGTACTCTGACATTCTGGTTTTCCGGATAGTAGAGCTCGCCGTTGGAACGCTCGATCTTGGTGATGCAGTGGGGTTCGTTGTATACGCCGAGGTTGATCATGGCCGCATGGCAGCCCGCCAGTTCCTTGACGGTCATTTCGAATTCATTGGAACCGATCGCATAGGAGAAGTGGAATGTATCATAATCCGCTTTCGCAACGTTCATCGATTTCAGATATTTGACGACGGTATCGCTGTCGGTCTTTTCCACGACTTTCTCCAGGGTCAGGATCGCCGGAATGTTCTTGGAAGCCGCAACGGCGGTCTTGATCGGGATATCACCTTCGTACCGGTCGGTACCGGCGTTGTACAGCTGTCTGCTTTCGCCCGGGTAGGTGATCGGTCTGTCGATCAGGATCTCATCCAGGGAATAGCCCAGATATTCGAATCCGAGCGCATAGGACAGGAAGGGCTTGACGCTGGAGCCGGGCTGATGATAGGCCGCGGTGACACGGTTCAGCAGACGGGCGCCGCCCTGGTAGTGTCTGCCGCCGCCCAGACCGATGATCTCACCGGTATGGTTGTTCACCGAGATGATTGCACACTGCATCAGGTCATCCTTGTAGGGAATGCCGGCCTGGTCATTCTGGATCCTTTCGATTTCTTGCTGTACTTCCGGAACCAGAGCGGTATGGATCTCCATACCCACCATGACCGGATCATAGCCGGTCATCTTCATCGCTTCTTCGATGACGGCATCGACATAGGCACCGTACATGGAACCGGAAACATTCAGCTTGTCTTCGCCGACCAGCGTATTTTCAATCTTTACGCTGCGGGCCAGTGCCCATTCGTCATAATTGATATAGCCGTGATTGTACATCTGGTCGAGAACGTCGTTGCGTCTCTCTGTCGCATTTTCCAGATATTCGTACGGGTTGTACAGGTTCGGCAGGTTGATCAGTCCCGCCAGCATTGCGCTTTCCGGCAGGGTCAGCTCATTGCATGTCTTGCCGAAGTAGTATTCGGCTGCCTTTTCGGCACCGCGGATCAGACCGCCGAAGTTGAGCTTGTTGATATAGAGTTCGAAGATCTCGCGCTTGCTGAGATTGAGCTCGGCTTCCATGGCCAGAACGATCTGCTGGGCTTTATACTCCAGGGTCGCTTCACGCTCAACGCTTTCGTCGCCGGCATCGATCGTAAAGTAGGTGTTCTTGACCAGCTGCATCGTAAAGGTGGAGCCGCCCTGCTGGCGGTGGAGCAGGAGGGTTTCGATCGCCGCCTTGGTGAAACGCGGGATGTCGAAGCCGTTATGCTCGAAGAAACGGGAATCCTCGACCGACAGGAAGGCATCGATCAGCGATTCCGGGCACTGGTCATAGGTGACGTTTTCCCGGAAATAGGTGCCGACCTCGGTGATCAGTCTGCCGTTTCCGTCATAGATACGGCTGGATTCTTCCGCGATCATGTCCGCGACATCGAGTTCCGGCATGCCCTTGAGAAGCTTCTGGGCATACTGCAGCCCGAAGTATCCGACGGCGCAGTAGAGACCGACGACGCATACCAGCAGGAATGTCACAAACCGCATCGCGATCTGCTTTCTTCTGGCTTTCTTCCGCAGCTTTCTGCGTTCGGGTGTGATTTCTTCTGTATTGACAGGCGGTCTGGAGGCCGCCGTTTCTGTATTTTTTAAAGGTCTGTTCATGATACCCCCATATGTATCCTGTAAATTTTATCATAAAACGCTGAACATTCCACCTGTACACCCATGCGATTGGCTCAAAAACATGAAATTGGAGCCAATGAAAGAGCAGACTGGTATATTATTATCGTATGACAGTCCATTTGCATGTCCGCAGTTCCTATACACTTCTGAGCAGTACGATCCGCATTCCGCAGCTTGTTGCCAAAGCCAAAGCCCTGGGCTATACCGCGCTGGCACTGAGCGACCATAATGTCATGTACGGCGCTGCTTCTTTTATTGATGCCTGTGCGAAAGAAGGCATCAAGCCGATCATCGGTCTGGAAGCCGACTGTCTGTATCATGATACAGTTGTTCCGTTCCTGCTTCTGGCAAAAGACGCCCATGGCTACAGCAATCTGATGCGTCTGTCTTCGCTGTTGTGTTCAGGCACCGATGCCTGCAGCACCGAGCAGCTGAAGGAGGCCTGCGGCCACTGCCATCTGATCGTCTATGGCGAAGGCGGCTGGATGGATTCGAAACTGGTCGCTTCCGATATCGAAGCGGTCCGGGGCATGATCCAGACGATGCGCGCCGAACTGCCGCCTTTTGATATTGCCCTGTCGTACCAGGATGCACTGCTGTGGCAGGAGAGGAACAGCTGGCTCAAGCGTCTGGCAAGGTCGGAAGGGATCCGGACGGTCGCTCTGAACAAGATCATGTATCTGGAAAGCGATGAAGCCGAATCGATGCGCATCCTGAGCGGCATCCGCCTGCAGAAGACACTGCATGATCCGTCTCTTTCCGTGGTCAGCGGCAGATATCTGCTGGATCAGGAAAAGATGGCGCAGCTGTATGAAGAAGACGATCTGCAGCGGACCGATGAGATCGCATCGCAGTGCACCGGCAGCTACGATCTTCCGAAAACCAGTCTGCCGGTCTACAGAAATAAAGAAAACGTGCCGAGCGGGGAATACCTGGAAGCGCTCTGCTATGCCGGACTGAAGAAACGGCTGCACGGTGTCATGAAGCCGGGCTATAAAGAACGCCTGCAGTATGAACTCTCGGTCATCCGCAGAATGCATTTTGAAGATTACTTCCTGATCGTCTATGACTTTATTCTCTATGCCCGCCGCAGCGGCATCTATGTCGGACCGGGCCGGGGAAGCGCAGCCGGTTCGCTGGTTGCCTGGTGCCTGGGCATTACGATGATCGATCCGATCCGCTACGGTCTGCTGTTTGAGCGCTTTCTCAATCCGGAACGTGTTTCCATGCCGGATATCGATACCGATATTCCCGACAACCGCAGGGAAGATGTCATTGAATATGTCGCCCAGCGCTACGGCAGCGATCATGTCGCCAATATCATCACCTTCGGAACCCTTGGCGCAAGGCAGGTGCTGCGCGATGTCGGCAAAGTGCTCAATATCAATCACCGCGATCTCGAGATCCTGCTGAAAATGATTCCGGCAACGCCCGGCATGACCCTGAAGAAGGCCTGGGAGGCAAACAGCCGTCTGCGTCAGACCGTACAGGCCGATGACCGCTGGCGGTCGCTGTTTTCCTGTGCCGCCAGGCTCGAAGGTCTGCCCAGACACACCTCCGTGCATGCGGCCGGCATTCTGCTTTCCTCAAAGCCGGTCGGGGAAGTCGTACCGACCGCAAAGACCGGGGAAGGACTTCTGACATCGCAGTATACGATGGAACATCTGGAAAAACGGGGACTGATCAAGATGGACTTCCTCGGTGTGCGCAATCTGACGATCATCGATGCGATCGTCCAGCGCATCCGCAGACGGGAACCGGATTTTTCCATTATGCATATCCCGCTGGATGAAACCCGGGTATATGACCTGTTCAGCCGGGCCGATACGATCGGTGTATTCCAGTTTGAATCTTCGGGCATGAAGGATCTGTTAAGGAGAATCAAGCCGCAGACCTACAATGACATCACCGCCTGTCTGGCACTCTACCGTCCGGCTTCGATGGAATCCATCCCGAAGTATATCGAAAACCGCAGAAATCCCGATGCCATTGTCTATCCTTCGCCGCAGCTCAAGCCGGTGCTGGAAGAAACCTTCGGGGTCATGATCTATCAGGAACAGGCCATGAAAACCGCAGAGATCGCGGCCGGCTTCTCATTGGGAAGGGCGGATGTGCTGCGCAAGGCCATGTCCAAGAAGAAAGAAGCGGAAGTGCAGAGCCTGCGCGGGGAATTCATGAACGGCTGCCGGAAAAACGGATATACGCAGGAAACTGCGCAGGAACTGTTCGATCTTGTTTCGGCATTTGCCGGCTATGGCTTCAATAAGTCCCATGCGGTTGCCTATGCCCTGGTAGCCTACCAGATGGCCTGGCTCAAGGCAGTCCATCCGCTGGATTTCTATATCTGCATCCTCGACAGCGTCATCGGCGATGAAACAAAGACATCGCAGTATATCGATGAGGCAAGACGCCGGGGCATCCGCATCACTGCGCCGGATGTATCGCGTTCCCTGACCAGTTATGCGGTATATAACCAGGGCATCCTTCTGCCGTTATCGGCGGTGAAGGGAGTCGGTGTATCCGCAGCCCAGGAAATCATCAAAGAACGCAGTGAAAACGGAAGCTTCAAGGATTTCTATGACTTTACCGCCAGGATCCTGCTGCGCCGGGTCACCCGGACGATGATCGAGAATCTGATCGATGCCGGGGCTCTGGACGGGTTTGATCTTGGCCGCAGAACGATGAAGGCAAATCTTGATGAAGCGGTGAGCTATGGGGAACTGATCCGGGTCAGAAGCGGCCAGCTGATGACGGTTGATCTCGGTCTGCTCTCCAAGCCCGTGCCGGTGCGGATGAAAGACGATCCCCAGGAAAAGGCGGATCTTGAAAAGGAAGCACTGGGCTTCAATCTCGGTGTCCAGCCGATCGTACTGCTCCGTCAGGAAAACAATATCCATGATCCGTCTCTGGCTGCCATCAGCACGATGCAGGGAAAGGTCTCCGGATTTGCAAGGATCGCCAATGTCCATGAACACAGGACGAAGAAGGGCGATATGATGGCATTCCTGCGGCTCAGCGATGAGACCGGAGAGATGGATATGGCAGTCATGCCGAATCTGTACCGGAAGGAAATGCAGAATCTCGCCCGTGGGACATACATACGGTTTGATGCTAAAATATCGGATAAGGGTTCGCTGCTTGCCGACCGCATTGCAGTGATCAGAAAGAAATAGACTATGACAAGAATACTGATAGTAGACGATGAAGAAAACATCCGCGAAGTCGTGCATGAATACTGCTCGATCAGCGGATATGAAGCCGATGAGGCGGCGGACGGCATCGAGGCAATCGAGATGGTCCGCAATACGCACTACGACTGCGTCATTCTGGATATCATGATGCCGAAGCTCGACGGCTTTTCCGCCTGCCGGGAGATCCGCAAGATCGCCCAGGTGCCGGTGATCATGCTGAGTGCGCGCCAGGAAGAATACGATAAGCTGTTCGGTTTTGAACTCGGTGTCGATGACTATGTCGTCAAGCCGTTTTCTCCCAAAGAACTCATGGCAAGGATCCGGGTCGTGCTGGAGCGGGGCAGACGCAGCGGACAGAAGGATGTTCTGCGCTTCGGGGGACTGGAGATCGATATTGCCGGACGGACCGTCAGCGTCGACGGGGAGCGGGCAAACATGACACCCAAGGAAATCGACCTGCTCATCTATCTGGCTACCCACAAGGGAATCGCGCTTTCCCGCAGCGTCCTGCTCGAAAAGATCTGGGACTACGGATACTATGGCGATGAAAGGACTGTGGATACCCATATCAAGATGCTGAGGCACAACCTCGGCAATTACCGCGACTGTATCGTGACCGTACGGGGAATGGGGTATAAATTTGAAGTTTGATCTGCACGGCATACGCGTCAGGCTCTGGCTGGGATATTTCGCCCTGGCGGTGGGCATCACCGTCTTCATCGGCGTACTGCAGACCGGTCTGATCCGTCCGTATTACCGCAACAGCAAGATCCAGTCGGTCCGGCTGGTATCGGAAAGCATACGGGACAATCTGATGCAGGAAAAAACGACGTCCGCCGGCGTATCGAAGGCGCTGCGGGAAGCCGTTGACAACAATGCCTGCATCGTTGTTTTCAATGATGCCGGAAAGCAGGTATACAGCGCCGACGGCATCGGTGCAGGCTGTGCATTCCGCGAACCTGTCTCGGAAGAGATCGCATCCGTGACAAAGGCCGAAAACTTTCCGGAGATCCTCGGGGCGTCCGGGGAATACAGCTCCAACTTCATCGATGAAGGCACCGGCATGGAGATGATCATCTACGGCCGCAGGATCTCGGCACCGTTAAGCAATTACTATATTTTCGTCAATTCGCCGCTGGAGCCGGTCGACTCGGTCGTCAGCTTTTTCAGCCGCCAGTACGGTGTATATACGCTGATTGCCATCATCTTTGCGTCGATGGCCGCATTTTACGTTTCCAAGAATATCTCTTCGCCGATCGTCAATATGAAAAAAGAAGCACAGAAGCTCTCGCAGGCGGATTACAGCGCTTCTTTCGACGGCGGATCGTTTACCGAAACACAGGAGCTGGCCAATACCCTGAACCAGGCCAATGAACAGCTTTCCCGGATCGACCAGATGCGCCGCGACCTGATTGCCAATGTATCCCATGATATCCGTACGCCATTGACCGATATCAAGGCCTATGCGGAAATGATCCGGGATATCTCCGGTGACAATCCGGAAAAAAGAGAAAAGCACCTCAATGTCATTATCCGGGAAACGGATTATCTCGATCATCTGGTCAATGACATGAGCGAACTGTCCAAGATGCAGGCCGGCATCACCGTTCTGCATGCCGAGAATGTCGACCTGTGCGAAATCATCTATGACGTTGCGGAGATGGACCAGAGCCTGATTGAAAACGCCGGGCTCACCCTGCATATCGATGTGCCGGAATATCTGACGATCTATGCGGATGAAGTCAAGATTTCCCAGGTCATTGCAAATTTCCTTTCCAATGCCATCAAGCATACACCCTCCGGAAAAAATATCTATATCAGGGCATGGCAGATGGAAGATGAAGAGACCGTGCGCTTTGAGATCCGCGATGAAGGCGAAGGCATACCGGAAGATGAACTGCCTCTGATCTGGGACAGATACCAGAAATCAAGCCGTTCGTTCTCGCGTTCGCAGACTTCGACCGGTCTGGGTCTGGCCATCGTCAAGGGCATTCTCGATCTGCATAAGGCAGCGTACGGGGTTGAAAGCAAAGAAGGGGAAGGTTCCATGTTCTGGATGGAATTCAGGGAAACACATGAAGGATGACTTTCTGTACGGAACCGAATACCGGATCACACAGGGAAAAGATCTCTATCACTTCAACAGCGACAGCGAACTGCTCGGGCATTTCCTGCGTCTGAAGCACAGCGATACGGTTCTGGATATCGGTACCGGCAGCGGTGTACTGCTGTTGTATGCGGCAGCGCAGAAGCCGAAGGAACTGCACGGTATCGACCTGTTTGATGAAGTCATTGCCCAGGCTGCGGAAAACTGTAAACGAAACGGTGTGGAAGCGTTCTTCACAAAAGCGAAGGTACAGGAATATACGGGCGGTCCCTTTGATGCGATCCTGTGCAACCCGCCGTATTTCAAAACGGACAACCCTGCTTTGATCAGTGAAGATGAGAAGATCGCCGCTGCCAGGCATGAAGTATATCTGACCCCGGAGGACCTGTTTGCCTCGGCATTGCGGCTGAGTAAGGACAGCGGCAGGCTGTTTATGGTCCACCGGGCTTCCCGGCTCAATGAACTGCTGTTTATGGCAGATGCATACGGATGGCGGGCGGTGCGGATGCGGATCGCCTATGCATCCCGGAAGGGCATTGCCAAAAGCGTGCTGCTGGAACTGCGCCGGCATACAAAGCAGGAACTGAAAATCGAACCGCCTGCTTTTCTGGATAAGAGGGAAACGTTTATTCTATGATGATGGCTGCTGTATGGATTCTGATCGTGCTGTTTCTCTGGATGTTTGTACTGCTCATCCGGCTTCTTTTCCTGCGCCATTCGCTGAAGCAGCAGGAAGACAAACAGCAGACGCATGCGCCGGCATGGGATTCGGAAGAAATGATCGCGGGTCTCGACAATACGGAAGAAATCCCGGGTCTTGCCGAAGAGATCCTGCGGGAAGCAGAAACAGCCAGAGAGATCAGGGAGGAACAGCCCACCCTCGGACTGCACCGGCAGATCGCACTGATGTGGCCCCAGCTTTCCTCATGCATGCAGGAAACGGATACCGGCAGCGGTATTCTGCTGGACTGGCAGAGAGCATCGAAAACCGGCAGGGATATTCTGGCCGTATGCTCCGAAGACAGCATGCGGCCGCTGCTCAATGCGGTCTCCCGCTTTGATGACAATAAAGCGCTGCCGCTTAACCGCTTCCATCTGTTGATTGCCCGGAAGGATACGGATATCAGCGAAGCTCTGCTCGATGGGATGGTGGCGCTGCACAGAAAACAGATTGAACCGGAACAGATCCTGATCGAAGGCGGCATGGCGGCGGAAATGGACGGAAAGAAAGTCATCTGTATCTATGACGGTGTTTCCGCATCGATCACCCTGCGGACAGCAGACAGCTCGGCTGCCGCTATTGCCCGCTCCTTTGCGAAAACAACGATACCTGCTTCTTTGAAGAAACAGCTGCTGGATATCGGCATACCTTCAAAAGGAAAGATGAGCATACGGATGGGCAGAGGCGATGATCTGGCTCAGCGGATCCCGGTTCTGCGTCCCTGGCTGGATCCATGGATCGATATCTCCCGCAGCGGCAGCGATACACTGATCAGGATCACCTGCAGCACCGATGCACTGCTCGAAAAGACACTGGAAGCGTTCAATGCACAATGCGCAGGCGCATCGATCCGGCTGGAAACCGTATCACAGAATCATGCGTCTTTCTCCCATCATGCTCATACGGCCGCAAGACAGGTCAAAGAAGCATTGATGAAGCATATGAAGCCGGATGCGGTATTGTGTCTGCCGGCGGATACACCGATGATCCGGATGAAAGACTGGTGCGCATTCACGCCGTCGGTTGGAGAGGATACTTCTCCTTCCCAGCGGGTCGCCTTCTGGCAGGATATTCTATAACAGAAAAAGGCGGGGGATCACGATCCTCCGCCTTCACCGTTTTCAGGCTGTTCAGGTGCCGGTTCCGGTACAGGTTCTTCCGTTTCCGCAGGTGCTTCTTCCGCCGGTGCTTCTTCCGCCGGCGGCGTTTCCAGTTCGCCGCTTGCCTGGGGCTCCGGCTTAGCGCCTTTCAGACGGTACAGGACGACTTCCGCATCGCACAGGAAGCGGACATCCTTGCCGGTCGTGCCGACGCCGTTGGTAATATCGATCGTAAAGCCGTCTGTATAATGTCTGCCCCGCAGCCAGACAGAAGCCATAGCCGGTGTATACATGGCCCCGAAGAACCAGTATGCCTGGCCGCCGTGGCTGTGTCCGCACAGATAATAATCGGTCAGATCCTCCGGAATCTTCGAAGCGCTGTCCGGTGTATGGCAGACGGTGATAGTATAGCTGTTCACGGATACTTCGCTGTATGCGGCTGCGACATCCTGCATGCCGTTGAGACCGCTGTCCAGACCGATCAGCGTAATGGACTGGGTGCCGTTATTGTGCAGTTTCACCGAACGGTTGTTCAGAACTTCGAAATTGCCGGCATAGAGCACTGCCTGCACATGGGCAAGCATATCTTCGCTGATATGGTCATTATCGCCGAAGACGGCAAACTTGCCCAGCGGCGCATCGATCGATGCGAGCATGGAAGAAAGCAGGGCACCGCTCTCTTCGCTGAAAGATGCTTTTTCATCATAGAGGTCGCCGCCGAAGATGACGATATCCGGTGCCAGCAGGGAAATCCTGTCGCACAGCTTTGCCAGTCTTTCTTCATTCATGAATGTTCCGTATTCAAGATCCGAGAAGAACAGGATGCTTACATCATTGAGCTGGGAAGGAATCTTCTCATCGGAAAGCGTCTCATTGCGCACATTGTAGCGGCGCGGTGCGATCTGCCAGGCATCGAAAAAAAGAAACCCGGTAAAGGCTGCAAGTATACACAGTACGATCAGAATCTTCTGCAGAGTTTTCATTTCCACCTCAACGGAAACATTCTACCACAAACATAACGGGCAGGTGCTACAATTAGGGGAAAAGGAGAGGCGGATGAGAAGTCGTTGCTATGTTATGTATCTGGATGCACTGCTGGACGGCAGTGCGGTGCGTCCCGGCGCGGACGCCTTTATTCAGTTCCTGCGGCAGTATTCCCTGCCTTTTCTCATTCTCAGCCAGCAGAGTTCCAGGGACAGAAGAAGGATCACGGAACAGCTGGAGAATGCCGGAATCAGAGGCGTCATGGAAAGAGATATCTATACTACTTCCATGGCGGCGGTCGACTGGTGCGTTCTGAAGATGCCGGAGAGGGTACGGGCCGGCTATATCGGCGGCGATGCGCTGAAAAGCGCTCTGCGCCAGGGCGGATATATCATGGATTCCCTGGAGCCGGAGCTGTATTTTGTGGGTATGGACCAGCATATGAACTACCGCGATTATTCCGATACGCTGCAGTGTCTGCTTTCCGGCGCAAAGCTTGTTTCCGTCGACAGCCGGAAGATCATGGTCCGGGACGGACTGCAGATGCTCGGCAACGGCGCCATTGTGAAGATGCTGGAATATGCATCGGACCAGGAAGCACTCGACTTCGGCCGCGGCAGCAAACACACGATCCAGATGGCGCTGCGCTATCTGCGGGTCAATGAAGACGACGTCATGATGATCGGAACGGACTTTCTTTCCGATATCGTACCGGTGCTGGATACCGATATGGAAACGGTCTATGTCACCTGGGGCGAAAGCATTGAACACACCGGCATGAATAACCAGTGCCATCCGAAATATATTGTTGAAGATCTGTACGGCATGATGAAATAGGAGGGAATACCATGAAACGAATCGGCTATTACAACGGCGAAATGGGAGAAGTCAGCACACTGCGCATTCCGATGCAGGACAGGGCGATGTTCTTCGGCGACGGCGTCTATGACTTTGTCTTTGCCTGCGACGGGAAATTTTTTGCCCTGCAGGATCACATCGACCGCTTTTTCCGCTCCATGTCCATGCTGGAAATCGATCCGCCCTGTACAAAAGAAGAACTGGCAAAAAAACTGCAGATGTGCCTGGACGCATCCGAAAGCGAAGGCATGGCATCTGTCTATTGGCAGACAAGCCGGGGCAACTGTACCCGCAATCATATTTTCCCGCCCGAAGGGACACCTTCGACTTTGCTGATCACGGTGTCTCCGCTCAAAAGCCCGGACTGGAACAGACCGCTGAAGCTGGTCACGACGGAAGACACCCGCTTTGCCCACTGCAATATCAAGACACTGAATCTGATTCCCAATGTCATGGCGGCAGAGAAGGCAGAGAAAAACGGCTGCCAGGAATGCGTCTTCGTCAAAGACGGACTGGTCACCGAATGTGCCCACAGTGCATTGGTCATCCTGAAAGACGGATGCCTGATCGCACCGCCGCTGGATGAAAGGATCCTGCCGTCCATTACCCGCATGCATGTATTTGCGATGGCTGAAAAACTCGGCATTCCCTCACAGGTAAGGAAAATGACCCTGCAGGAAGTACTGGACGCGGATGAGGTGATGGTACTGAGCACCTCCAAAGCGATCACCCGGGCCGATACGATGGACGGAAAGCCTGTCGGCATGAAAGACGATAATACCTTCATGAAGCTGCGGGAAGCTTATTTTGCCTGGATCGAAGCCGATACCGGATACCGTATGTGAGGAAATGTATGTTCAGACTGATCAGAAATGCGCATGTATATGCGCCTGCAGACCTCGGTGTCAAAGACATTCTCATCGCCGGAAACAGGATCGAAGCAATCGGAGACCATATTGATTTTCCCTGGCCGGATACGCAGATCACCGAGGCACAGGGAAGGATCGTAATGCCCGGTCTGATTGACGGGCATGCCCATATCATCGGCGGCGGGGGAGAAGACGGATTTGCTTCCCTGATCCGCGAACTGCAGATGACCGACTGCATCCGCTATGGTGTTACCTCGGTCGTCGGACTGCTGGGCACCGACCATCATGCAAAGCATCCGGAAACGCTGGTTGCCAGAACCAAAGCACTCCGGGAACAGGGCATCAGTGCCTGGTGCCTGACCGGTTCCTATACCTATCCCTCCGTGACAATTACCGGCAATGCCGGAAGGGATGTCGCGATGATCGAAGAAATCATCGGCGTCAAGATCGCCGTCAGCGACCACCGTTCTTCTGCCGTGACAAAGGAAGAACTGGCACGTCTTGCCACCCAGGTGCGCACGGCAGGTCTGTTGGCAAAGAAAGCAGGCATCGTACATATGCATATGGGCAGAGGGAAAGACGGGCTGCGCAAAGTCATGGAGATCTGTGAAGAGACCGATATCCCGATCACCCAGTTCAGGCCGACCCATTGCGGCAATCTGATGGATACGGCCATTCCGTTTGCCAAAGCAGGCGGATATATCGATTTCACTGCCGGCGAAAAAACACCCGGTCTGATCGCACAGGCACTGCAGGAAGTACCGGCCGAGCGGATCACGATGAGTTCGGATGCCAACGGCAGCTTCCCGGTATGGAATGAAAAGAAGGAGATCATCGGTATGGGTGTCGGAAAGATGGAAACGCTCTATGCCAATGTCCGCCGCATGGTCAATGAATACGGCATTTCCTTTGCACAGGCAATATCCTTCCTGACCGTCAATCCGGCAAAAGCATTGAAACTGAAAGGCAAGGGCGTCATTGAAGCAGGCGCGGATGCCGATCTTGTGATGCTCAATGAAGACGGAGAGATCGATACGGTATTTGCCCTGGGTCAGATCATGATGCAGGGAAAGCAGATCATTGCCAAGAACTATTACGATTATCAATCGAGTAGGAGGAACTAAGTAAAGTTTCCGCCTTTACTTAGCTCCGACCTCTCACACCACCCGTACGTACCGTTCGGTATACGGCGGTTCGAAATTC
>CADABS010000053.1 GCA_902786245.1 uncultured Erysipelotrichaceae bacterium | reverse complement strand
TGTCAGTGCACCGGAAGGGGCATTCCCGGAAGGAACACAGATGACAGTATCGCCTGTAGAGGATGCAGAGACGATCGAGAATATCCGTACAGCTGCAGAGGGAACGGTCAGGGAAGTCTATGCGGCAGATATCACCTTCCGCAACAAAGACGGAAAAGAAATCGAACCGCTGTGTGCGATCAGTGTAAGGATGAAGGCTGTGCAGAAGAACAGTGAAGAGAGCGGACTGCAGGTCGTGCATGTGGATGATGCGGGAGAAGCACAGGTCGTAGAAGGAAACGAAGAAGAAGCAGAAGTCAGCTTTGAGACAGAGCATTTCTCAGTCTATGCACTGGTAGAGACAGTGATCGAAGATACAGTACTGGCGAGTGACGGACATAACTACCGGATCACTGCGAAGTACGGACCGGAAACGGGAATTCCTGCGGAGGCTGTTCTGCATGCGGATGAAATAACTGCAGATTCTCCGCTGTATGAAACATATGTGGCGGATACAGAGAATGTCTTTGGCCTGGAAAACGGCAGTGCAGGATATATCCGGCTGTTTGATATCAGGATCACGGATCAGAACGATGAAACTGTTATATATCAGCCCGCTGAAGGCACATCGGTCAATATCAGTGTTGAACTGGCTGATATTCCGGATACAAGCGTAAGCGTTGTACATTTCAGCGATCATGATAAAGCAGATGCACTGGAAAGTGCTGTTGACGGGGATGCAGTATCTTTTGATACAGGTTCTTTCAGCGTGTTCGCAATAGCTGTTTTCAAGGACTTAACAGAGCAGACACCGTATATGAATATATGCGTGCATTCTTCCATTCCTTTGCTGAAGACACTGCAAAGTACAGATCCGCAGCGCTTTGGCAATCCGGATGTAATAGAAGCATATGAGGTACTGCCGGCGTTACCGCTTGTACAGGTAACAATCAATATTACCGATCTTCCTGCGGCAGATGCAGGTCAGGTATTTGAACTCTGGATTCTTAAAAATGGTGAAATATCTGCACGTGAAGCTGTTTCTGTGGGATCGGAAGTGTCGTTTGCGGCAGATGAAGCAGATGCGTTTGCATTAGTAAGACGGACGGAAGGTCTGATCGGAGAATACGGCGTGCAGCTGACCGGCAATTTCCCGGAAGGCGCATATGCATCAGTGACTGCAGCAGAACCGGTTGAAACAGAGGATACTCCGCCTGTAATATCACTGGCCTATGACATCAAGATTTATGATGCGGATGGAAAAGAATGGCAGCCGGCAGAGGGAGAAAGCGTTGAATGCTTTATTCCCTATGAAGGGGCAAGTGAAGATCTGGAACAGTATTACTGGATGGTTCTGCACACTTCCAATGGTGTAACAGAACAGCTGTGGGATGCATATCCGGTGGAAGGCGGCATCTATTTCTCCACAACTTCTTTCTCGACTTTTACTCTGCAGGGAAGGAAAGATACTGGAGGCTTAGGAAAAACAACAGTTGTTCATTTCGTGGATCATCAGGGGAATGATATTCAGGGAATGACTTCCGGAACGGTCATATATAACTATCATGAATACTGTGACCTGTACCAGTATCAGGATGACCTGAATCCTGCTATTGCAGGGGAGTATGAATTCTCCCGTGCTTATGTACAGCTTTCCGGCATACAGACAGATATACGCTATCTGTATCTTGGAAGAGCTTATGAAGTCGGAGGCACTGATAAGAAATACCGTGTGTATATGTTCATGAACAGTCTGGATGAGTGCAGACCCGGAGGAACATATGCCGGCACATGGTATACAGGAGATGATACTTCTCCTACAAATGATGTATACCTCGTATTCAACCATGTTGAGGATATATCATTCAAAAAGGTTGACAGTGAGGGAGAGCCGCTGGCAGGTGCAGGTTTTACGATGTATACAGACAGCAGCTGTATCAATGTGCTTACGTATAACGGTTCGCCTGTAACTGCAATTTCAGATGAAAACGGACAGGTACATTTCGGCAGGATTCCCTATGGAAGCTATTATATGAAGGAGACAACTGTTCCTGCGGGTATAAAGGAAGATGGTACGGTTTATCCGGTCAATGTGAATGGTAATACAGAAATCGCAGATGTCGTCAATGAAGATGATGACGGCAGTGTCATTGTCAAAGAAACCAGAACCATGCGTATTACCAAAGAATGGAGCGATGGTGAAGCACATTCAAATGATTCCGTTACAATCAAAGTTTATGACGGCAGCACAGAAGCAGGCAGTGTTACTTTAAATGCGCGCAATAACTGGAGTCAGTCACTCAGCAATCTTGATCCGACGGTATCGTACATGGTATCGGAAACGAATGTAACGTCTTCCGGTGAGGATGTCACCAATGGCTGGATTCCTGAGATTTCAACAAGTACCGCCAGCACTACTCCGGGATACTATCAGACAGATGTATTCCAGGAAGGGGAGCAGTATGTGCTTGTCTATAACAGCTATAACAGGAGAGTCGCGCTGAGTAATGATCGGAATTCATTGGATACAAGTTCAGTAACCGTACAGGGTAATATGCTTACTTCCACGGTTAATAACAATATGCTGTGGACCGTTGAAAGTGTCAGCGATGATGGTGTCATATCTTTAAGAAATGCCGGAAACAACAGGTATCTCAACCTGAATAATCCTAATTATAATCGGAGAGAGTGGGGCTTTTCAAATTCTGCACCACAGTTTATAAGGTATACTGCCAGAAATGGAACGGTCCAGATTTTCTACAGAGAAAACATGAATGCGGCAACTGCCTACTATCTGAACGGAACAGGGGTTTCAACATCCAGCGGAACGAATTTTACGCTGTATAAAAAAGTAAATGTCAGGACAGAAAATGTTACTGTCACCAACAGACCTGCGGAATATCCGGTGATGTTCAGGAAACTTGCATACAGCGGCAGTACAGCGATACCCGGTGCTGTATTCAGTCTGTATACAGAAGAAGAATACAATAACGGAAACCTCGGAACGCCGTCATATACCGGTCTGACTTCCGGTGCGGATGGCTATCTGACTGCGGACGGTACAACCCATATTCAGCTGCTGGCAGGTTCGTATTATCTGGTTGAGACACAGGCGGCAGATGGATACGTGGATCTTTCAAAGCCGGTGCATTTCTCAATCTCCCGCGGAGGACGTTTTGTCGCAAGAAGTGCAGATCAGGAGTTTACGGATTATACATATGCGTCCACGGTCACGGATGGAGGGGTAACATATCCGCTTCTGCAGGTGCCGAACCAGAAGAAAATCACGCTTACTTTCAAAGCGGAAGATGGCGTTGACAGGGTTAAATTTGAATCCGGTGAGTATATTTCGATTTCCGGCGACGGAACCAAAGAACTGACCGTTGTCATTCCGGAAGTGACCGGTTCTTCTGTCAGAGTCAGAGGCGTTGCGGAAGACGGTATGGTAATCAATGGCTGGACAGTGAATGACGGAACAGCGAAACTCACTGAAGACCCTGCTTTGAATACAGCAGTCAAAGATGATCCGGCAGCTACAGATAAATGGACAGACCGTACATACCATGTCTGGGCAGAAACAGAAAAGATTGTGGAAGTGTTCAAGGAAGTGACTGTACTTGGTACTGTAACAATGGATGAAATTGATACAACCGCATACTTTGTCGTCTGGGATCATGCGAGAAACAGGAATGTGCTGGATGAAAACGGAAACATTCTTATTCAGAGTATTAAGATAATCAATGGAGAGCCGCAGGGAATTGCAAGTTTCGGCGGTCTGACCAGCGGAACATATTCTGTCTGGGAAGTTGATAAAGACGGAAGGGATCTGGCAGCCGGTACAGTCGTGATCGGTGAAGATATTGCTGTTTCGAGAATTACAACCAGACATGATCAGGACAGCGGCAACCGGGTTATATTGACAGATACGCTGCCAAAAGACGGTATTACAGTCAGCAATACGTATAACCATAAATCAGACGTTGTGGACTGGACCGTTTCCAAAGAATGGTATACATCAAAGAATTCAATGCAGGCAGGACAGGCGAATCTGAATGTGCCGGAGAATGCGTCGTCCACACTGGTTCTTTACAGGAAAGACGATCTCAGTACACCGCTGCAGACAGTCGTTCTTGACGGCGTGAAGGATGATAACGGTGAAACGGAACCATGGAAAGCACTGTTCACGGAAATTCCTGTAAAAGACAGTGCAGGAAATACGCTTGAGTATATTGTCAAAGAAACATCATTCTCACCGGAGACGACTCCTGAGGGGCTCTATATTACTGCATATACAGATCAGACAGATCATGATGGCGGAACAATCAGAAATGCGGTTCTTTACGGTGATCTGAAAATCAATAAGGAATTCAGTGTTCAGCCGGAAATGGATCTTTCGGGAATCATAGGCAATCTGCAGATCACCGTAACAGGTCCGCATGGCTATAATCAGACATTCAATACATTAACAGGCAGCGGCAGCAGCTACCAGCTGACGATTCCGGATCTTCCGGAAGGTACGTATCATGTGAAAGAAGTCAATTATGAAGACCTGATCACCGGCAGAAAATGGAATGCGGCAGGTTCATATATCAATGCAAATGTCATGCCTGCTGATCAGAGCGATATGCAGGGACAGAATCAATCCGGACAGTCCGAAACCGATGTACTTGTAGGAACCTGGAGCCAGAGCACCAATGATACGGTTGATGCGGAAGTGCGTATAAAGAATGACTATCTGAAATACGATATCCGTGCATCAAAGGTATGGAGTGATGCGGATACTGCTGAAACTCATGAAGATGTAGTCTTTACGCTTTACCGCACAGATGGTCAAGGCAATAAGACAAAGGTGGGAGATTCAAAAACAATTGCCGGCGATGCGGCAGGGGAAGATCTCACGGTCATTTGGGAACAGCAGGATCAGCAATATGAGTATGTGCTGGAAGAAACACCGGTCTACGGATATGATACGCAGGTGAGCGGTGATGCACTGAATGGCTTTACCGTAACAAATACACCGAAGCAGGAGACTGTTCTGTCTGTTGTAAAGCAGGTTGAAGGATCGGATGAAGCGAAAACCAGAACCTTTAAAGTTAAAGTGACTCCGGATGGATTCCCGGAATATGCACAGACAATTGAACTGAAGCCGGTTAACGGACAGGATACTGTACAGCTGAGCGTTCCTTACGGAGCATACACAGTTGAAGAACTTGTTACGGATGCGTCTGATCCTTCTTATACGATTGAAATCGATGATTATGACAGGACCACGCGTATTTCTGCAGGATCCGCCGGTGGAGAAGAAGGTACTTCGAAGAGTATTGTTCTGCAGGAAGAAGAAGCTGTCATTACGATCAAAAACAGTTATAAGAGGCAGACGACAGATGTTTCGTTCAGAAAGCTGGACGGATCGGATCATAACGTTTCTCTGCAGGCAGTATTCCAGATGGAATACAGTACGGACAATGACCACTATGCGACTGTCAATAACGGACAGATCAATGGGGTAACGGACAGTTTGTTCACAATCGGTACAGGCGGTACAAGTCTTGCGCTGCCGGACGGCTATTACCGTCTGACAGAACGGACTGCGCCGGATGAATATCATCGGATGAGCGGTACACTTGTCTTCTCCGTAACAGAAGGCGTGATTGCATTATCCGATCCTGCATCCGCAGCGGATTATGCGTCGGAAATCATACAGGAAACTGACGGCAGGACGATCGGAATAGAATTGTACAATTATAAAAAGGTTCCGGTATCCATTCAGAAAACGGATGTCAATGGCAGCGTTATTACTTCAGGCGCATCGTTTGTACTCTATAAAGCGGATAACTTTAACGATGAAACACAGCATCCGATTGAAGCGGATCAGATCATCGTCAGCGGAACGACGGATACAGATGGAATTCTTGCCCTGGGTGAACTGGAAATAGGGGAATACCGTCTTGTCGAAACAGAAGCACCTGCAGGATATCTTCTGCCGGAACATGCGATGAAGATATTCGTTACAATCAATGGTATTTCCGCAATGCAGGAAACAGGAAATTCAACAATTCTCTTCAATGGCGATGAAGGCTGGGTAAATAAACAGGATGAGCGCACTGCCCAGATACAGATCTGGAACAACCCCGGTGCTGTGCTGCCGAAGACAGGCGGACCCGGAACGGATCTGGTTTACTGCATTGGTCTGATGCTTATATGCATTGCCGGTGCAGGACTTCTGCGGAGACGTTCAGGAAGACGTGAAGCATAATACAGTTTCAGGAAGATCGGTTTCAGACAGAGACCGGTCTTTTTTGTTGCCGGGGAATCTGCAACAGTGTTCAGTGCATCCGTTTTTCTCATGGTTTTCTGATATATTCTGCAGTTGTAATTGCGGACTTTATAAATGGAAAACCCTTAAAATCAAAAAAAGTGGCATTTTTGGTTTTGTGAAGAAAAACAGCGGAAATGATGGAAAATGGGAGAATAAAATCATGAAATTGAATCCTGTTCCTGATCAGGAGATGAAGCCGTTTTTTTGAGAGAAATCCGGTGCGTGAATCAAAGAATCGCATTGATGCATTGCCGTGGAATTGTATTATGATCCATGACCTGTTTCTTGATGGAAACAGTCTTTCTCTGTATGATGGTAGTTATGGAAGAGTACAGAACAGTAAAAAGAAAAAAGAAAAAAAGGCATGTCGGTACAGGATTGTACTGGGTCATATTGCTGCTGGCAGCGGTCGGATTCTTTATTGCCTTTTTCCGTCTTCCCATGTTCCCGAGAAAATGGTCATGGATCCTTGCTTTGATTCTAATTCTGATTGTCGGTATCGGCTTTCTGGCCACGGTACGCATGAATAAGAAAAGTGTTCTTGTAAAGATATACGACATTATATTCATTGTTTTCTTTGCAATCGGTTCGCTGGTACTGCCGTATGTGACAGACCGTATATCAGATATGTTCTCGGGCGGCAGCGGTACTGTCAGGATCAATTGCTATGTCATGAGCGATGCCTATAAAGCTGAACATACAGAGAATGAATACAGCAGTTTCATTACGGAAGAAACTGCGGTGGAGGAACTGGGCGATGCGGTGTTTATTACATCGGCAGGCCTGGATTCCAGTGTACAGGTATATGCCCAGAAGTCACTGAAAGAACTGACCGCAAGAGATGATCTGCAGATCATTGACCGGCAGACGCTCAATGATGCGGTGGAATCTCTGTATACCGGCGAAGGCGATGTACTGATTCTGAGCAGTTCTTATGAATCCGTGATCGGGGATCTGCCCGGTTTTGAAAGATTCAAGCATGAAACAAAGGTACTGCATACGGTAAAGATGCCGGTGGAGCAGACGATCCAGGGTGATGAATCTCTGACGAAGAAGCCGTTCTCGATTTTCTTCGGCGGCAATGATGAAGACGGTGAACTTTCTCTGTTCGGTCATACCGATGTCGATATGATCGTTACGGTCAATCCCAATTCCCATCAGATTGCGATCACCAGCTTCCCGCGGGATTCTTATGTACAAAACCCGGCCCTGAATGATGAATACGATAAACTGACGCATCTGGCTCTTTCGGGTCTGGACAATACGATTGAAAGTCTGGACCGGGTACTGGGTACAGAAATCAATAACTATGTTCTGGTCAATTATACGACTTTCAGAGTCATTATCGATGCCCTGGGCGGCATTGATGTGGAGAATCCGTATGCATTTGAAGCAGATGACGGTGAGTTCTTCGATGAAGGCGTGATTCATCTGCAGGGCGATCCGGCGCTGATGTATGTACGTGAAAGAAATCATCTGCCGGACGGCGATTTCGGCAGGTCGATGCATCAGCAGCTGGTCATGAAGGCAATTATTTCCAAGCTGACAAGCGCGGATATGATCGTGCATGCCAATGATCTGCTTACATCGCTGAACGGAACGTTCCTGACGAATATTTCCTCGGATGCGCTGTATGGCCTGATCCAGAAACAGCTGAATGAAAATATCAGCTGGAATATTGTCAATTACCATATCGTGGGCGATATCGGATACGGCACATGCGCCGCTGCCTGGGGACAGGAACTGTCTGTCGTATTCCCGTATGACAGTCAGGTCAAATTCGTATCAGATGTCATTGCGAAGGTGCTGAACGGCGACATCATTGAACAGGAAGAACTTCCGGTCGGCGAATACTACTACGAAGAAGGTGGACAGTGATGAAAACGCGGAATGCGGTCAAAGGCTTTCTGTGTGCGGTTCTGCTCTGCAGTACAGCGATGCCGGTACAGGCAGAAGTTCAGCCTGTACAGGAACTGACATACATGGAGGCTAAGGAAATCATCAATCTTGGTTCGTACGGTTATTTCCAGTCCAAAGGCGCAACGGATGCGCTGCATTATATGGACTGGTATAATGGGCAGCTTTCTGCTGCAGACGGACAGAGAACGGATTACGGCGACCCTCATGATGCGACTTCACTGGAAAACATGAAGGAGTCTCTGGGATGGCTGAAAAAGGCAAATCAGCTGCGGGCACAGCACGGCAAGGATCCGCTGCTGGTTACCGATCTGCTGATGGCAATTGCCCAGGTCAACTGCAATGCCAGTGCGACAACAAGGGTCCATGAATCCATGGCCCGAAATGCCGGTCTGACAAACAGACTCGGTGAAAACATGACGATGAGCTATCCGGATCCGTTTGATTTCTGGTATACCTATGAGAAATCGGTTTTCGATTCCAGCGGATCATCCGGAGCGACCGGACATTTTGAGAATCTGATCAATCCGCTGAACAAATCGAATATTGCCTATACGGTAACAGGTCTGGCAGTCAATACGCAGTATCTGGATTACAATTCTTCTGATCCCGGTGCCAACGGCAATGTCATTTACAAGACATATATCCAGTCTTTCGGTACTTCTTCGAAAACGGGTTCCAACGGATACAATGTCGGAAAGACATATACTGTTGAAGAATATGAAGCGGATTTCATGGCTTATTACAATAAGGTCCATGCGGATTATGACAGTGCATTTAAGCTGTACGTGCAGCAGAAGGATCAGAATATCAAGGCATTCCTGACCAGGCTGTACCGTCTCTGTCTGGACCGGGAACCGGATTCCGGCGGTCTGCAGAACTGGTATAACCAGCTCAATGCCGGAGTGATGACGGCTGCGGATGTTGTGCAGAGATTCTTCCTTTCAAAGGAAATGAACAACCGGAAGCTTTCCAATGAAGACTGGGTGGAAAGATGCTATCTGGTCATGCTGGACAGGAATTCCGATGAAAGCGGCAAAGCACACTGGCTGACAAGACTGGAAAACGGTGTTACCTATATGCACATCCTGTATGGATTTGTCGGCAGCCAGGAGTTCATGGGCATCTGCAGCAGCTACGAACTGGTCAGGGGAACAATTCTTCTGAGTGATCCGAGAGATATCAACTATGGCGTTACGTCATTTGTCGCAAGATGCTATCAGCAGGTATTCGGCCGGAAATATGATACCGGCGGTCTGAAGAACTGGTGCGGATATATCAATGCGGCTTCCGACCGGAAACAGGCAGCAATCGATACAGCCAGTACCAGTTTCTTCCATTCCCAGGAATTCAAAAATCTGAATCTGAATGATGAAGAATATGTCAAGGTACTGTACAGAACGTTCCTGGGAAGAGAATATGATGAACCCGGTCTGAAGGACTGGACAGGACAGCTGAAGAGCGGAAAGAAAAACCGTGATCAGGTACTGAACGGCTTTGCATATTCGAAGGAATTCAACAAGATCATGGCCCAGTACGGACTGTAAAAGTCTCAAATCAGTAATTATCAGTGAAAGCGGTATACAGAACCGCTTTTTTATATCGTTGACGCCGGTTCTGTTTATGTGGTAATGTTATTGGGCATTTAAAGGAGTTTTTCGTCATGGCAAAAGATGATAAAGTCATCCTGGCATGTGAAGTGTGTCTGTCCAGGAACTATACGACACACGGTTCGAAGAACAAGACAAAGAGGCTGGAGCTCAGAAAGTACTGTCCGCACTGCGGCAGGGTAACGCTCCACAAGGAAACAAAGTAAAACAGGAGGTTTCGGTTATGGCTGACAATAAACCGGTCAAAGACAAGTGGCTCACTATAGCAGGTATCCGCAAGGAGGCAAAGCGTGTTCGCTGGCCCCAGTGGAAGACAAAGGGAAACAATCCGGGTATTGCCCAGAATACAGGTGAAGTACTGATCTTCACAGGTTTCTTTGCGGCATACTTCGTGTTCTGTGAATTCGTTGTAACATTCATCCTGAAGTCGATGGGAATCGGAGCGTAAGAAATATGGCTGAAGAAAAGAAAATCAACCCTGTGATAGATGATGAACATGAAAAGCGCTGGTATGTAGTCAATACATATTCAGGACACGAAAACAGAGTCAAAGACAATCTTGAGAAGCGTCTGGAAACCATGGGTATCCAGGAACAGCTGTTCCGGATCCTGGTTGCGGAGGAACCCGAGATTGAAATCAAGAACGGAAAACAGGTCGAGAAGATGAGAAACATGTTCCCGGGCTATGTGTTCGTTGAAATGAAGATGACGGATGAGGCATGGTATGTCGTCCGTAATACACCGGGCGTTACCGGATTCATCGGTTCATCCGGCGGCGGTGCCAAGCCGTTCCCGGTATCTCCGGATGAGATGGAATCTATTCTCAGACGTATGGGTCAGTCGGATAAGAAGGTCGTTGTCGACTTCCAGGTTGGCGATACCGTACGTATCCAGACAGGTCCGTTCTCCGGCATGACCGGCAGAATTTCGGCTATGAATGATCAGACACAGATTGCCAGTGTCATGACGCTGCTGTTCGGCCGTGAAACACCGACAGATATTGCATATAACGATCTGCAGAGAGTCGAAGAAGAGTAAAAAAATGAGGGAATGCAGCAAATCTGGATCTGCCGCATCCCCTTTTCTTTATGCAGTTTTTACTTCAGCGGGAACAGTGAACTGTTTACATCGCTGTAGACCATGTTATTGACAGTGGAACCCAGGAGGTCTTCGAATTCAAATTCTGCTTCGGTATCGAATCCTTCCGGAAGAGTGATGGAGGTTTCATAGGTGATGCCGTTTTTGTCCAGATATACATTGGCGCCTTCTTCCCAGACGCTGTAGCCGGTCTGTTCAAAGCCTTCTTCCATGAGGACGCTGAGGGTCTTTCCCTTATAGTTTTCGATTTCTTCATCGGTCAGAACGAATCCGCTGAAATCGATGCATTCGGTAACCGGCAGCGGATCCAGGAGTTTATGAACCTGATCGGAATAGTCATCGTTCATGACATCCAGTGCACTGTAGGCTGCCATAACATCCTCGGGAATATCTGCAGCCAGCTGCAGGTATTTTCCGTCTTTTCTTGTATATGTATATACGATATCGCCGTAAGATGCATAATACAGATCTGCTTCGCCGGCATCTGCCCGTGCATCTGCCAGTGTTGCATACGGACTTTCAATGACGCTGTAGAATTCGGTGTAATCGATAATCTCATATTCCGGCAGCTCGATCGTGATATTGTCATACTTGAAATCAAGATCGTGCTTTGTTTCTGTTTCACCGCTGCTCATGGTTGTGGTGATGTGCGTGACCTTGTCGTTTTTCTTTGTGCCGACAGTGGTGATCGTTGCGGTTTTTCCGCCTTCTTCAGCAGTGATTGTGACGCTCAGTTCTGAATCCGTGACGCCATCCTGTGTGACATCTTTCTGCGATGCGGCATATTTGATGCCTTCTTCCTGTTCATCGCCCTGCAGGTATCCGGTGAGCAGGAATGTCAGGCTCAGATTGATTGTATTGGCATAGAAGTCATAGGTATATTCTTCTTCAGTCAGCGTACCGTTTTCGTCAAGGAAGTATTTCTTTCCGTTTTCTTCGAACAGGTAGAAGACGATGCCATTGGCTTTGTCATCGATTTTCATGGATGTGCCGGCACGGGTAAAGATGTTTGTAACTTCTCCGTCCAGCTGGCTGGTCAGTTCCACCGGATTGGAATCCGCAAGACCTGCATAGAAGGTCTCAGTCATGGTTTTTACATCAGCTTTTGTGTCTGCATTGACTTCAACGGTTGTTGTGGTTTCCTGACTGCATCCCATATTGGCAGCAATCAAAACCGCACACAGCATAAGAGCTGACAGTTTTTTGCATGTATTCATTGTCTTTCTCTCCATTTTCTTACAAAGTCATTATAGTCGATGCGTATAGAAACTGCATTGACATTATTTCTCTTTTTATACAGCAACTGTCAGGGCAGCTGCTGAAGAAGCACAGGGAAAAGACATGGCATTTTATGTATTCCTGTATGCATACATATTTTAAATTTTCCGATGAAAACAGCATCGCGATGTAGTTTTCATCGCAATTTTGACACATGAAAAGCCTATAAACAGGCGATATTTGACGATAACACATAAAAATAATGCGATTAAAACAGCAATGCATTGCAGATTTCATCGAAAAAAATGACCTTCCGGTCATTTCCTGTGCAGTATGTGTTTGAAGATCCAGCCCCTGAGACCATTCGGTACGATGGCGACGATTGCCTGGGCTGCCAGAGGGACATAGTAATCCATGGCAGAGATGTATCCTGTGTCTCTGACCATCTTTCTGCCTTCTTTGTATTTTCTGAAATAGGACCAGGTGCCTCTGCGCTCGTACATGTCTTCGCCGATTCTGGCATAGACCAGTGCTTCGTCGATGTTTGCACATACGGCACCGTTCTGGATCATCCGTACCCATAGGTAGGTGTCTTCCATCAGCGGGCAGGGCAGGTAATTGCCGGCACTGATTACAGAGGAGCGTTTGTACATGACGGTCATATGATTGAAGGCATCTCTGCGTTTCTGGTATTTTTTGATTTCTGCATCGGTGCAGGGAACGGAGCGACGGGCGATGATATTGGAAGGGCCGTTTTCGAATTCATCGATCTGGCTTCCGCATATATCCAGTTCGGGGTGTTCCCTGAACATTGCAATCTGTTTTTCAAATCTGTCTTTCCGGGCGATGTCATCGGTATCCATGCGGGCGATGAGTCCATTGGAACAGGCACCGACACCGACGGACAGGGCATATCCCAGACCTTTGTTTTCGGGATAGGAGATGATCTTGATCAGCTGCGGGAGTTTATTGCGGTAGTAATCGAGTACTTCCTGCAGCAGTTCGCTGATGGGTCCGTCCAGTACGATGACGATTTCATCGGGCTTAACGGTCTGATGCAGGATGCTCTGCATGCATGCATCGAAGTATTCTGCTTTTTCTTTGATATACAAAGACATCAGGACAGAGAATTTCAGATTGTTCATTCGTCTTCCTTTCTGTCCGCTACTGCGGTTACGGTATGGAACATTGTTGCGATATCAGTGAAGAAGTTATAGTGCATGATACTGTCCAGATTGTATTTCATTTTCCCGGGCAGTACTTTTTCGATATAGGCCCGATCGGTATCTTCTGCGCCTGCGAGGAGTCTGTCTTCGTCTTTATATAGAATGCTTGCGGTTGAGGTGATGCCTGCCGGCAGCAGCAGTGTGGCATAGTATTCCGGTACGTAGTGTTCAACGTATTTGACGGCTTCGGGACGGGTGCCGACGAAGGACATGTTTCCTTCCAGAACATCGATCAGTTGGGGCAGTTCATCCAGACGCAGGCTTCTGAGCTTTGAACCTGCTCTGGTGATGCGGCTGTCGTTGTTTACGGTCACGGCAGTGCCGATCTGATCGGCATTGGCAACCATGGTTCTGAATTTATGGATGCGGAAGTGCTTTCCGTACTGGGTGACGCGTTCCTGCCGGTAGAAGACAGGTCCCTTGGAGTCTGCTTTGATCCATACGGCAATGACAGCCATCGGTATCAGAAGTATTATCAGCAGGATCAGGGCAATGACAATATCAAAGATTCTCTTGCACAGTAAAGAGAATCTTTTTCCAGCCAGTACGTCATAATAGGGTCTGACTTCCGGTATCTTCATGAAGGCGGGAAGCTGATCCCATTGTTTTAACATGAACGGTCTCCCTGCATGACGGTTTTCAGTGCTTCGCATACATATTCAACATCTTCATCTGTTAACAATGTATGCAGGGGGAGTGTAATGAGATTGCGGTAATAATCATAGGCATTGGGGAAGTCTTTGATATCCCAGCCCAGTGCCTTATAGGCGCTCATCATAGGCAGCGGCTTGTAATGGACATTGGTGGATACACCGAGTTCTGCCATGGAGGTGATGAATGCGTTTCTCTGTTCCTCATGGATGCCGGGAATACGGATCAGATAGAGGTGATTGGAACTGTCCATGTCATCGGTATGATGGATCAGATGCGAAATGCCCAGCATTTCACATGTCTCATCGTACTTCTTCATGATCTCTGCTCTTCTTGCCAGAAGTCCTTTGTACCGGTCAAGCTGGCGTAAGCCCATGGCAGCCATGATATCGGTCATATTGCATTTATACCAGGGACCGACAATATCATATTCCCAGGCACCGATCTTTGTCTTGGCCAGAGCGTCTTTGCTTTGGCCATGCAGAGACAGCAGCTGGTACATATGGTAGATTTCACTATCATCGATGCCTTCGATGGGATTCCAGGCACTGGCACCGCCTTCGGCTGTTGTGAAGTTCTTTACGGCATGGAAAGAGAACGACGTAAAGTCGGCAAGGGTACCGCAGTACTTTCTTTCACCGCGGAATACTCTGGAAGCACCGAGGCTGTGCGCACAGTCTGCGACAACCGCAATTCTGCCGATGGATTTCTGGATCCTTGAGGCCAGAGCCAGCAGCGGATCGGAATCATTGCTTAAAGGCGTGAACAGTGCTTTCTTCTTTTCCGCAATGGCATAGATCTTTTCGTAATCGCAGACAATGCCGCCAAGGTCGACCGTGACAATGACTTTTGTCTTTTCATTGATCAGGCTTTCGAGTTTTTCATAGTCCATTTCCGGCATATGGGTAATGGGATCGCCGTCTTTGACGATATCTGCGAAGACAACCGTGGCACCGCAGTGGATGGCTGCGGAAGCGCTGGCGGTATAGGTATAGGCCGGGACAATGACTTCGTCACCCGGACCGATGCCCAGGATCCGCAGGTTCAGTTCTTCTGCGGCAGTTGCGCTGTTGAGGCAGACGCATCTGGGGGTATGGGTGTCATTGGTGCAGTCAATGTCGGTTCTGCCGGTGAACATATAGGCTTCGAGTCTGCGCTCGAGCAGTTTGGTTCTGGGTCCGGTGGTGATCCATCCGGATTTCATGGCAGCTATGACTTCATTCATTTCCGCTTCAGAGAGATCAGGCGGACTGAACGGTATATTTCTTTTCTTTGTATTCATAAGTCCTCTTTGTATTAACGGTATCCATTATAGCATTATGGAATTATGAATGGAGGACCGTTATACTGGTGAACTGCATATATGAATAACAGAAATATGTTCGAAATATAAAATATGATTGTTATTCTGAACAGATGTGCTATTATGAAAATGCAAAAGGATCACCAGCGACGGTTGTCCTCATAACTTAACGAAAGCGATCGCTACAGTTTGGAAGACCGGCGATCGTTTTTCGTATTTATATAGGATGCAATCTGCAGGCCGAGCCCTACAGATGTAATTACAAGCGTAATAACTGCAATCACTGTATCTATACTGATCATAGTGACCACCCCCTTTGGCGAAATAATCCGTTTTGGAGGGAGCCGCCACCTCCCCGGATGAGGAGGACAACCGCCACCGTTATGGTGATCCTGCAGTAATATACTGCATTATGAATTATAACAGAAAATACGAATAATCGTAACACCGTTTATGATATAAAGCAGTACGTGTATTTGTCATAAAAACACCCTCGGGACTTCGACAGTTGGAAAAAGAGAAATATCAAAATATGCGCGTAAACAGCGCTTTTTTTATATATTAAGACGTCTTTTGCTCATTGCCAATCGCAGTCGGTCAAATTAGAGAAGGAATGAACTGATGAACCCGTATATCGGATTAATGATATACGGGTTCATA
>CADABS010000052.1 GCA_902786245.1 uncultured Erysipelotrichaceae bacterium | reverse complement strand
CATATATTAGCCCTTGCTAAAGACCATAGGAAAAGGAGGCACTCTGCCGAGTACCTCCTCAACTCAAGACCTGGTTTCACTTACTTTGCGTAAGATCCTATACCGGGATGCAGAGCTGAACTATTTGCGCATCAGGCCGACACCGGCATTCCATGCCTGGGCAACCTTTTCTCCTGTCGCATAGTAGCCGTTTCTGAACTGATCGAACATCAGCGCATGAAGTTTCGTGACATCGACCTTGCCATTTTCATCCAGAACCTTTTCTTCTGCCTTGACATTGACGATCTTTCCGACGATTGCGGATACATATTCATCTTTCAGATGTTCCAGCAGTTCGCATTCCATGACGACGGGGAATTCTTCAATGACCGGCGCATTGACCTTATCGCTCTTAACTGCATGGTATCCGGTTCTTTCAAACTTGTCTTCCATTTTATTGCCTGTCGCAATACCGAAGAAATCCGCTGCTTCAACATGTGCTTCATCCGCAATGGCTACCGTAAATGCCTTGCTTGCCATGATATTCAGCCATGTCTTTTTTCCTTCCCCGATGAACAGAATGATTTTGTCTTCATCGGCGATCTGACCCCAGGCAACATTCATGACATTGACTTTGCCGTTTTCATCATAAGCCGCGACCATCAGCACCGGCATCGGATATACTGCATCAACAATTCCAAGATCTTTTTTCATTTTCTGTATTCCTTTCTTGTCGTTCTTCTATCCGGATGATACATTTAAGCCGGATACAGAACAAGTACCCACTTTAACAACAGGTACTTTCATACAGGTAAGCAATATGGAAAAGAACATACGAAGCGCAGATTTCAGCCAGACCGGATACAGTTATACGCTCTCTCTGATCTCTGGCAGATACAAGCCGGTCATCCTCTACTGCCTGATGGAATATGAACCGGTGCGGTTCAATGAAATGCAGAGATATATCGGAAATATATCCGATAAAACACTGAGCATGAATCTGAAGGAACTGGAAAAGGATGATCTGATCATCCGTACCGTCTATCCCCAGATTCCTCCGAAGGTGGAATATACCCTGACGGAAAGAGGCCATTCCCTGGTCAGAGTCCTGGATCTGCTGTGCGACTGGGGAACAGAAAACAGACCGTAAACGGTCTGTCAGTCAAGATTCAGCGCAGCAATTCTTTCGGCATCCGCCGCAATTGTCAGATAATCCTCCGGTGCCAGAACGGTATCTCCTTTGATATTTGTCCGGACATGGTTTTCATAGTCTTTCCGGATACCGATGATATTGACACCATAGATTCCTCTCAGGTTGAGCTGGTCCAAACGCTTTCCTTTCCATAATTCGGGAACCTTGATTTCCATAATGACAAAATCATTCGTGATCTGATAGATATCGATGATCTTCGGATTGATCAGAGAGATAGCGACTCTCTGTCCCATTTCGCTTTCCGGCTGGATGACGGCAGATGCGCCGATCCGTTCCATGACATATTTATAGCGTTCATTGCTGGCCTTGGCGATGATCTTCGGAACGCCGAGTTCTTTCAGATTCAGGATCGTAATGACGCTCGCTTCCAGAAAGGATCCCATCGATACGATTGCGACATCCGCATCCTGCACACCCGCTTCTTTCAGCATTTCAATATCCTGCGAATCTGCACAGACGGTATTCGGAACCGTCTCTGCGACTTTCTGTACGGTCAGCATGCTTTTATCAATGGCGATGACATCCTGGCCGGCATTGGCAATCGTCTCCGCGATCGCGCTGCCGAAGTTTCCCAGGCCGATGACGACATACAGTTTTGATTTCTTTTCAGACATATACCCTCCATGTTATCCGATGATGATCTCTGCATCCGGATATGTGACATGATTCTTGATTTTCGGCGGTTTATGGAATGCGGCATACAGACTCAGCGGACCGAGTCTGCCGATGAACATCAGGATCATGATGACAATTCTTCCCGGCACCGAAAGCATCGCGGTAATGCCGGTCGAGATACCGACCGTCGCAATAGCGGAAAAGACTTCGAACATCAGATTGAGCAGCGGTGTTTCCGGTTCGCTGATCGTCAGGATCAGCAGCATCACAAAGATAATGGAAATATACAGGGACAGGACCATAAACGCATGCTTCAGCAGAGATGCGGAAATGGTGCGGTGTCCGATAACAGCGTCTTTGTGCTTCTGGTCGAGCGCATTGACCGTGGTCTTATACAGAACGGCTGCCGTTGTCGTTTTCATTCCGCCGGCCGTACCTCCCGGCGATCCGCCGATCAGCATGAATATGCACATGATCAGCAGCGTCGGTCTTGTGCACCGTCCGATGACGACGGTCGAGAATCCGGCTGTACGCAGCGTAACGGACTGGAACATACTGACAAGTATTTTTTCCGCACCGCTCATGCCGGCAAGCATCGGGTTTCTGAATTCCAGGGCCAGGAACAGGACCGTACCCGCCGTCAGGAGGATCGCCGTTGTCCGCAGTACAACCCGGGCATGTACCGAAAGATATTTATATCTGGTCCTAAACAGATCGCCCTGACCGAGCCGGCTGCGGGTCACTTCCGACAGTTCAAACCAGACCATGAATCCCAGACCGCCGGTGATGATCAGCGCCATGACAGTCAGATTGATGATGGGATCTGAGGCAAAGCGGACCAGGCTGTCTGCCCCGATACAGTCGAATCCGGCATTGGTAAAGGCGGATACAGACAGGAAGAGGGCATTGAACAGACCTGTTTTCAGCCCGTAGAGACCGGTCATCCGCAGACCCAGAAGAACAAATCCGGCAGATTCGAACAGCAGTGTATACAGCATGATCCTGCGCAGATAGCGCGGCACATCATGCAGATCGCTTTTTCCCGCACCGGCGGCGAAGAGTTTCTTCTCCACCGTATCCATGCGCTGCTGATTCTGCTGGAGGATGACCGCGATGATCGTCATCGGTCCAAGACCTCCGATCTGCATCAGAAAGATCATGACGATCTTGCCGAATGTGCTGTACTGCGAAGCAGCCGTAACCGTTGAAAGACCGGTAACGCAGACAGCGCTGACTGCCGTAAACAGATTATCGATATAAGGTGCAGGCCGGATGGCATTGGATACCGGCAGAGACAGCAGAAAAGAACCGATCAGGATGATCGTTGCGAAGGAATACAGCAGCAGCATCTCCGGCCGGGATGCCTTTGCAAGTCTTTCCAGAAATGAAGTCTTTCTGCGGCTGATCGGAATCAGGTTCATCGGTTCACTCATATCTGCTCTCTGTTCTTTACTATAGTAAGGTTTTTTGGCTGATTAGGCAAAACATCATTCCAGATTCCAGCCATGATCGCCATGGTAGATCATGAGCTTCGTCATCCCGCCGTCGATGCAGATGTTCTCTCCATCAATGAATCCGGCTTCTTCCGAACACAGATACAGCACCATGTTTGCGATATCCTTCGGATTGCCGACTCTGCCGGCAGGCTGCTGCAGCGCATCCGGTCCTTCATACACCCGGTACTGCGTATCGATCCATCCCGGCGATATGGAATTAACACGGATCTTCGGCCCGAGGGAAACCGCCAGGGCATGGGTCAGAGCGCTGATGCCTCCCTTGGCAGCGGTATAACTTTCCGTCTGCGGCTGGCTCATGCGGTCTCTGGAAGAAGAAATATTGATAATCGACCCATGATCGCTGAAATACGGACGGAACAGTTTGGACAGATAAAACGGAGCAGCCACGCCGACCGCCAGCGCATTCATGAATTCGTCATAGGTACATGTATCGATTCCCTTCATCTGCGGCAGAGCATTGTTGATCAGATAATCGATTTTCCCGTGTTTCCGGATCACCATGTCCGCGAATTCTTCCAGCACATGCGGATCGGATATATCTCCGCAGAACCAGTCTCCTTCCTGCAGATCGATGATTTCGACCTGTGCGCCTTCCTTCCGGAATTCTTCGGCGATGCATTTTCCGATACCCTGCGCACCGCCCGTGACAGCGGCAACTCTGTTTTCAAATCTCTTCATATGCACATCCTCCTTCTTAACAGTATACGCGAAGAAAAAAACGGAAGAGGCTGAATGCCTCCTCCATGTGAAAGAAATACCGTATCTGTCTGATCAGGGCAGCGGCTTGCCGGAAGACATGTACAGGGAATACCATTCTTCCCTTGTCAGGCAGATATCTGCTGCCCTGGCAGTATCTTCCAGATGCGCCGGGCTGGTCGTTCCGGTGATTGCCTGGATGCCGGCCGGATGGCGCAGGATCCACGCTGCCGCAATGGCATTGGAGGATACACCGTATTTTGCGCCGAGTTTCTGCAGTACCGTATTCAGCTTTTCATAGGAAGGATTGCTGATGAAGCTTCCTTCCGCCCAGGATGCCTGGACGATGGACCATGCCTGGATCGTAATATCATTGAGACGGCAGAAATCCAGCACGCCGCCGTCTTTGTCCTGGGCCCAGTCTTCCTTCATGTTCATATTCAGTCCGGAATCGATCATGACCGAATGAACGATGGAAAGCTGAAGCTGGTTGATGACGATCGGGTGCTTCGAATACTTCTGCAGCAGCCGGATCTGTCCGGGTGTAAAGTTGGATACGCCGAACCAGCGTACTTTCTTCGCGGCATACAGTTCATCGAACGCCTCTGCGACTTCCTGCGGTTCAAACAGGGCATCCGGTCTGTGCAGCAGCAGTACATCCACGTAATCCGTGTTCAGCCTGGCAAGAGATTTATCAACGCTGCTGAGGATATGCTCTTTGGAAAGATCGTACATTTTTCCCGGAATGATGGAGCACTTTGTCTGCAGGATCATCTTCTGCCGCAGTTCCGGATTGCGCTTCAGCACTTCGCCGAACAGTTCTTCGCTTCTGCCGCCGCCGTAAATATCCGCATGATCGAAGAAATTGATTCCCAGCTCCAGTGCTTTTTTCACGAGAACTTCGACTTCATCTGTGGTTTTGCCGGCAATACGCATACAGCCCAGAGCGATTCTGGAAACATTCAGATCTGTCTGCGGCAATTGTACATATTTCATTATCTGCCTCCTTTTTGTCTGTCATTCCAATCATATATGAACAGAGAAACCCTGTACAAGATTTTGCCTTGCAAACAATCTTTTGCATTGCGCAGGAAGAAGACTATAATTGCAGTGTTGAAAACGGGGAACAGACAGATGAACACGACAAAGAACATTTCCAAAGACGAATTATTTTCAAAGCTTCCCATTCCTGAAGCACTGTTTACGATGGCCGTACCGACCGTCATCAGCCAGCTGATCAATCTGATCTATAACGTGGTGGATGCTTTTTTTATCGGCCGGACTGGAAACTCCTATATGATGGCGGCTACCTCCGTCACCCTGACCATGGTCATGATGAATACCGCTCTGTCCAATCTCTTCGGCATCGGCGGCGGTTCCCATGTCGCAAGACTCATGGGACAGAAAAAGACAGGAGATGCTCGCAGCGTCAGCGCATTCAGCTTCTGGGGTGCCATTGCGACGGCATTGACATATTCCGCCCTGACCGGTGTATTCCTGGATCCGCTCCTGCGGATTCTCGGTGCTTCTGATGCGACGATCGGTTATGCCCACAGTTATGCACTGATCGTCATCGTCATCGGCAGTCTGCCGGCCATCCTGTCACTGGCCCTTGCGCATCTTCTGCGCAACAGCGGCTTCTCCGGCAAAGCCAGTTTCGGTCTTTCCATGGGCGGCATTCTGAACTGTTTCCTCGATCCTCTGTTCATGTTCGTCATCCTGCCGAAAGGACAGGAAGTCACCGGTGCAGCGATCGCAACAGCCCTCTCCAATGCCATCTCCTGTCTGTATCTTCTCTATGCCTACCGCAGAGCCGGCAGAGAGATGCCTCTGTCCTTTTCTTTCAAAGAAGCACTGCAAGTACAGTCCCGCGACCGCAAAGCCGTATTTACCGTCGGTGTCCCTTCTGCGCTTCTGACCGGTCTGTTCGATCTGGCCAATATCTGCGTCAATATCATCGCATCCTCGCATAATGATCTGGTTCTGGCTGCCATGGGCATCGTTATGAAAGTCGAGCGTCTGCCGAATGCGGTCAATGTCGGTATCTGCCAGGGAATGCTGCCGATCGTTGCCTATAACTATTCCTCCGGCGATCATGACCGTATGAAGAAGGCAATCAATACTGCCCGCTTTGCCGGACTCGCTGTCTCGGCTGTCTGTATCCTGTTCTTCGAACTGTTCGCCGACAGTACCGCAAAGATGTTTCTGAGCATCAAAGCCGGCGATGCCGCAACTGCGATGCAGACAATCGCCTATGCCTCTGTATTCCTGCGGATCCGCTGTCTTGCCTCACCGGTGCAGATGATGAACTATCATGCCTCCTATTGCATGCAGGCAATGGGAAAAGGCAGAGAGACTCTGATCCATGCATTTGTCAGAGAACTCATCTTCTACATCCCGATGATGTTCCTGCTGGATCATCTCTTTCAGGAGATTGGTCTTGCCTGTGCTCTTCCGGTCGGCGAAGGACTGGCATCCCTGTTCGCTCTCTGGCTGCTCCATCATACGATTCAGGATGCACAAAACAGATAAAAGAAGGGACTGTAACGAGTAAGTCCCGATAAATCGAGTCGAAAGGCTCGATTTTTATGTTGTTCAGTTGACGTATAATCAATAGTATATGTGTATACATATATTATCATAAGGAGGAAACATGCCTGTATCAGAAGCTCAGTACCGTGCTCAGAAAAAATATGATGCCTCGCACACGAAGCAGTTCCAGATGAAACTTCATCTGGAAAATGACAAGGATATCCTTGAATGGCTTGAAAAACAGCCATCCAAACAGGGTGCTGTCAAAGAACTTATTCGCAAGCAGATCAGAGAGGAGAAATAAAAGGATGCGCTGTACCCGCAACGCACCCAAAAGTAAATTTATGCCAAATTTACAGACCAATTATAGCGCGGATGGTTATCCGAATCCATTCGCATTTGAACAAACTGCCCTGGAACTTCCGGTCACATTGGATCGAAATACTCTGATTCCGGAAGATGATATCGCCAGAACGGTACTTATGGCGGTTTCAGAGTCAGGAGTTTACAGATATGTTGTCAATAACAGCCGCGGCTCCCATGGATTCGGCTGCCGGGAAATGCTTAAAGCAGTAATACTGGCCAACACACAGCTCGGTATCGCTTCCGTCAGAGATATGGAAAATCTGGCCAGGAACGACATCCGTTACCGGCTGATATTCAGAGATGGCGAGACACCATCCTTTATGTCATTCCAGCGGTTCATTCATGACGATCTGGCAGTCAGTGTGGAAACGATCATGACTGAGGTGAACAAATACATGGAAAGAGTACTTCCGGATGACATAGACACGAAGACAGAAGTGATCGATGGGACAAAGGAAGAAGCGGACGCCAACAAGATGTCATTTGTATGGCGGGGATCCAGTGAGAAATATCAGGGGAAAACATACAAAAAAGTGTTTGAACTCCTTAAAGAAATAATGGATAAGGCTCTTTTCTTTCATCGGAACGAAAAAAAGAGGCCGTAACCTTTTGTAAGAGCGGATTTTTTTACAAAATCCTCTTACTCGTTACAGCCCCTTTATCTTTTTTCAGAAATCTTTATGACAGGAGACAAAACTGCGCAGCACATGAAGACCATTGCGCAGATAGTAGCGCATGCCGTCTTCATCTGTTGTCATAAAGAACATGTCATCAATGCCTTTACCGCGCATTTCTTCCAGGGCAGTACCCAGCAGAACGGAACCGAGCCCCCGGTCACGGTATCCTTCCGCGATCCCGATCGGACCGAAACGGGATGGATTGCCGTCTGTAGCACGGTTGGCACAGCCGATGATCTCTCCTTCCGGGTTCAGTGCGAGCACGATCACATCTTCCGCAGTTCCTCTGCGCATCGCTTCCATCGCGTGCCTGCGCCATCCGCCGCCGAAGTTTTCCTTCATGAATACGGGCAGCGCAACACAATAGCTGTAATCAAAGGGGATGAAGCGGTATCCCTTTTCTTCCGCTTTTTTCTTTTTCGTCAGAAGCCTGTCCGGCATCTGGTAATCTCTCAGGTCCATGCCCATGGAATAATGCGTTTCTCCTGCTGTATAGCCGTATTTGCGGAAAAATGAAACAGAAGACGCGTAATGGTCCGGGTCTAGACCATAGAAGAAATAGGAAGGAGAATATGCGCCGAGAATGATCGTCTTCGCACCTGCTTCCCGCAGCTTTTTTTCTGCCTTCACCAGCATCTTTCCGCCGATGCCATGC
Source organism: uncultured Erysipelotrichaceae bacterium (assembly GCA_902786245.1). Lineage (GTDB taxonomy): Bacteria > Bacillota_I > Bacilli_A > Erysipelotrichales > Erysipelotrichaceae > Bulleidia. The sequence continues at coordinate 24,916 of CADABS010000052.1, read as the reverse complement.
CTTTGCGCAGGCCTGTCCGTAAAGATGACCTGGATCCAGCCTTTGTCTTCTTCCAGACCTCTTTCTCCATACGGATATTTCCGTTTCATGGCTGACAGGAATCCGGCTGCCTTTCCTTCTTCCAGGGCAATCCAGCAGAAGGACGGATCGAAGTTTTCATCCAGCAGGATCATGTTTCTGAACTTCTCCACGGTAACCGGATCATATATGCATGTTCTGTTCCAGAGGGCTATGATCTCTGCCTCATATTTCTGATCGTATTCAATGATTTCCATGGTTTCCTCCGTTTAAGAAAAGGAACGTACGGTCATACGTTCCGTTAAGAAAGGGGGGTATTTCTGCCTACGCCTGCACCGCTTTGCGAACAAAGCCGTCTGCTTCGCGCAGTTTCTCTTCTGCCGTATCTTTATCTGTATGCAGAAGGATCATGACGATCGCTTCCTTGCAGTGATTGTCCGTCTTCTTCAGCGTCTCATCCGCTGTTTCATAATCGCAGCCGGTCGCATCCATGACGATCTGACGGCAGCGCTCCACGAGCTTTTCATTGGTAGCCATGACATCGACCATCAGGTTCTTGTATACCTTGCCCATGGCGACCATGGCAGAGGTTGAAAGCATATTGATAATAACCTTCTGGCATGTCCCGCATTTCAGTCTGGTGGAACCGGTCAGAATCTCCGGTCCGGCATAGACTTCGATCGGATAATCGACCATGGCGCCGATCCGGCTGCCGATGTTGCAGCAGACACAGGCCGTCTTCGCGCCGATTTCCTTCGCGTATTTGATTCCGCCGATGACATACGGCGTTCTGCCGCTGGCCGCTACGCCGACAAGCAGGTCCTTCTCGCAGAAGTGATTGTCCTTCAGATCCTGCACACAGAGTTCTTCTTTGTCTTCCGCGCCTTCTACCGCCTTGACGATCGCGCCGTAGCCGCCGGCGATCAGACCGAGAAATTCCGTTGTGCAGCTGAACGTCGGGCCGCATTCCACCGCGTCGATAATGCCGGTTCTGCCGGATGTTCCACAGCCGGCATAGATGATCCGGCCGCCGTTTTTCAGTGCCGTGACCATCGCCCCGACAACCGTTTCGATCTGTGGCAGAGCTTCTTTGACAGCCGCCACCACATTGAGATCTTCCTCATTCATGACCCGGATGATTTCCATTGTGCTCATCGTATCCAGGTCTTTTGTCTTATCGTTTCTCTGCTCTGTTCCAAGATGTCTGATATCCACCATTTTCTTCATTCTCCTTCATGATTCTGTATATACGTTTCCGTCATTTCTATGTTCCGCAGAATCTTCATCTGCGTCGCTTTCGTCCTCATCTTCTTTATCAGACTGCCGAAATAATTGCCGACCGTCTGTTCTTTATATTCCGTATCTTCGCTGTATGTCACGACTGTCCCTGTGCTGTCTTCTGAAAAATCATAGCTGTACGAGCCTTTTGTCTCCTCTGTCTCATAGCTGACGCAGAAGAGTCTGTTTTCGATCAGCGGCCCGACTTTCATCCGGATATCCACCGGACGTTTCCCGTATGTGATTTTCCGCACATACATATATCCTTCTTCCAGTTCCTGCAGGGTAACGTTTTTTCCCGATGCCTTACGGATGTCTTTGACTGCCTCCCGGCACAGATGCCTGTAATACTGCGCAGCCGTAACGCTGACCGACGTCCTGACTTTCACGCGTCTTCCTCCGTGAAGACATATTCAATGCCTTTTCTGAAGCAGGCAAGTTTCAGCAGGTCTTCTTCGCGGATGACGTGTGCTATGACATTGAACCTTTCATCCGCCGGCATCCCGCACATGCATACCTGCAGTTCGCCGGAATACCTGAGTCCGCCGGTATTCACCACCGTCACATCGCCTCTTTTCCGCTCCGTCATATTGCCCGGATCGATTTTCTCAGCCGTTTCCGCCATCTGCCGCGAAGCAGCGGAACGCAGCAGCTTTGAAGGTGAGTCGCAGCGGAACACATGCCTGCCAAGAAGGATCCGTTTTTCCTCTTCACGGCAGGAGGAATCGATCCTGACAGGGATCGTCACAGGCGTATGCATCTCTGTTTCAAATACGGCAAGCACGGCATTGATTTCCTCATAATCTTCATCCGACGCCCATTCATCTGACATCAGAAGCCCTTCCGGTTCAAATGTGCCCATCAGTTCCGCCAGGACTTCCGCTGTGCGCATGTTCCGATGGCGTTCGATGGTGACCAGGCCTTCATGAAGCGGTCCGCGCAGACTGTCTGTACCGGAAAAGCAGTAATAGACAGGAATCCCGCATCCTTCAAAAACCATCTGCTGACGCATGGCGAACGCTTCATCCAGTCCCGTATCCTTCAGCACATAGAAGTTATGGCATGCCCGCAGTTCCATATTTTCATCGGTCTTCCGCAAGGCAGACACAAGACTGCGGATCTCATCTTCCGAATAGATGGATGCGTTGAGCACGAAGCCCTTCAGGTCAAACAGCCGGTAAAGCTCTTCTGCCTCATTGCCTTCAAAGCCGTAATCAAGGCGGATGAAATCAAAACGGATCTGTTTCATTTTTTTCTTCAGGGATCCGTCTTCAAGAACCTTTCTGATATACGGACCGCCCAGATCCACAGTCATCTCCAGGCCGTATTTATCCGCTTCCCGGGCAATCAGCGCAAAGGCTTCCAGCTGATCTTCAAAAGGATATTCGGGAAGATGAACGGAGGTGAATATTTCGGTAAACCCGTGTTCATATGCGCTTTTGACTGCCTGCTCTACCTTGCGGATATAGCTTCCACAAAGCGTATGGGGATAGACTGCAGCTGCCTTATACATGATCGTTCTCCTGTATCTCCGCCGCCGGATCCAGGCATTTGACATCTTTGTTTTCGCGCAGCGCCGTGACTTTCTCCCCATTGAGGAAAACAACTGCCGCCGCCGAGCTACCCGTCTTTCTTTTCATCTTCCGCACATCCGTCCGTATCAGAAGGTCTCCCTTCTTTACACTCTGGCCGGCTTTTACGCAGGCATGGTTGAGGCCCTGCAGGGCATAGGTTTCTGCTCCGATATGGATCATCATCTGGACACCGTCATCTGATTCAAGGCAGACGGCATGTCCGGTCGGATACAGTACCGCCACCGTTCCGTCAAAAGGAGATACGATTTTGTTTCCGCTGAGCATGACCGTAAAACCATCCCCCATCGTTCCGTCCGCGATGATTTCATCGGGGAATTCTTTCAGCGGCAGGATTTTTCCTTCGCACGGACTGGCAATTTCTTTCATGTTCTGTTTATCTCCTTCTCAGATATGCGATGATATCCGCAAGTGCTCCTTCAGGACCGTATGGGCTGATATAATCGCACAGCTGTTTCACTTCATCTGCGGCGTCTTTCGGACAGGCGGCCGTATCCGCCTCCTCCAGCATGCCGAGATCATTGTAATAATCGCCGACACAGACCAGCATTCTGTCCGCCAGGCCAGGTTTCTTTCTGACTTCGCGGATGCCGTTCTGCTTGCCGGCCTGAGCGTCGAATACTTCCAGATAGATATCGGCGCTTCTTTCCGCTTTCACCGGATGGCTCAGGCAATATCCGTTCATTATCCGCACCATCGCGTCGATCGCTTCTTTCTCAGCGATGAACGCGCATTTCAGCATTTTCTCCGCAAAGAATTCTGCCGGGCTGATCATCGGCCGCGGATAGTCAATATAAACGCTGTCTCTGTCATCCTGCAGAATGACTTTCCGGCTTTCAAGCATATCCATTGCCGTCAGGTGCAGTTCCCTGTGACACTGCACATACTCATATATTTCTTTTTTGACATCTGCCGCAAGGACATGCGTGCTGAGATATGTTCCGCTTTTTTCATCAAAAACCGCTGCCCCGTTGGCTTCGATCATCGGCAGGCTGATTTCCGTATCCGGAAACAGTTTCCGGACGGAGACATGGCTTCTGCCGCTGGCGACGGAAAACAGTCCGCCTTCTTTTACAAATGCCCGCAAAGCTTCTTTTGTTTTTTCTGATACATCCGATTTTCCATTGCGGGTACTGGCTGCCGTACCGTCGATATCGGTATACAGAATGATCCGGCTCAGTTCCATACTTCATACCGCCATGATGAGAATGGGGTTCATCAATTGAACCCCATCCCATGTACAGAAGGCAGTTTTCTCAGTCTCTGAAGTTGTCCAGCGCCTTTTCCTTCGCGCCGACAAAGAACGTAATTACAAACGCCGCCGCTACCGATACCGCATATGCAAGGTAGTACGCGCCGGGTCTTGTATTGACCAGACCTCCCAGGATACCGGAGACGTTCATCGTGATTGCGCCCTGTCCCGGGAACAGTCCGAGCACGCAGCCGCCGACAAATGCGCCGAGGCACGCTGTCACAAACGGCAGGCCCAGCGGCAGAGAAACACCGAAGATCAGCGGTTCGCCGATACCGAGGATGCCGGCAGGAAGTCCGCCGATGCAGGCTTCTTTCAGACCCTTTTCATGTTTGTATCTGACAAGCAGCGCAAGCGCGGCACCGACCTGTCCGCCGCCTGCCAGCGAGCAGCAGGAATACAGCGGCGTATAGCCGAGCTGTTCGATGAATGTCGTATGTACCGGAGAAAGACCATGATGCATACCTGTCATGACAAGCGGCAGGAAGAATGCGGCGATAATGCCATACGCGAACGGTCCGACCGTGTTCAGCAGCCACAGGAATACATTTGTAATGGCATCTGCGATCAGTCCGGCAACCGGCTGAACGATATAGATCGTTAACAGGCCGACCGTAACGATTGATACCAGAGGCGGAATATGGATCTTCAGCGCATCAGGACATACGCTCCTGACTTTCTTTTCAACAAGCGCGATCATGATACCTGCCGCAAGCGCAGCCAGCGTTCCGCCGCGTCCGTTCGTGAATGTAATGCCGAAGGGACCCGTCTGACCGGCCAGACCGCCCAGGTTGATAATGATACCGCCCGCGACAAGGCCGAGATACGGGTTGCCGCCCATGACTTTAGCGGCACTGGCCGCCACCGCGATATTCAGATATGTGAAGAATGTCGAAGCCAGAACATTCATCGCGAACATGAATGTCGACTCATTGGGGTTGAACAGCGTCAGGGATGGATTGATATTCCAAAGCGCCTTGAAGATATTCATGATACCGAAGATCAGACCGGCTCCGGCAAATACCGGAATCAGCGGTGTGAATACTTGGGCGAAGACGGCAAATACGCCTGTCGCCGACTTCTTCGTCATGATTGCGTCGCCTTTGTTTTCGGAAAGACGGATGCCGGGCATGTTTTTGATTTCGGAACAGACCGCTTCCGCCACACCCGGACCGACGACGATCTGCGGTTCAAGATCGGTGCCGGCGATCCTCAGTACACCCTTGATTGCTTTTAATGATTCTGTGTCTGCTTTTGACGCGTCTTTGATCACCGTTCTGAGACGCGTCATGCAGTTCTCCACCGAGACGACGTTTTCCGCGCCGCCCAGGCCTTCGATGATTTTTTCAGCCAGAGATTTTTCGCTCATTATTCTGTCCTCCTTTCGCTGAAATCCCCTTGAAATGCAGTGTTTCACCGCAACTGACCACGAAAAGGCATAATGAAAACGCCGGACATGACGACTCTCTGCAGTCTGCGATTTTCTTTTGCTTTTCCGCTGATTTCATTCACATTATAGCCACGGAAAATCCGTGCTGAAATGTGATAACCGTGAATGGATTTAACTAATCCGATACAAGATGACGCTTTTTGAACGTCACCGGCGATACCCCGACATTCTCCTTGAATGAGCGGGAAAAACTGTACAGATTCGAGAACCCGCAGGCTTCGGAAATCTCCGATACGCTCGCCTCATCCATCAAAAGCATTTCCTTTGCCTTGTTGATGCGGATCTCGAGAATATACTGGTACGGCGACATGCTGTATTTCTCCTTGAACAGCCGCCGGAAATACGCTTCCGACACATTGGAACTTCTGGCAGCTTCTTCCATGTTCAGGGCAGGATCGCAGCTGTTTGCCTGCAGATATTTCTCCGCCGTTTCAATAACTTTGTATTTCTGGTTCTTTGTGCCGTATCCGTTCATCCGTGCCGTAATGTCATACAGCGTGCTCAGCCCCATCAGTTCAAAGGACGATTTGCGGTAGAGATAGCGGTTTTTCGTGTGCAGGAAATTCTGGTAAAACGTATCGGTTTCCGCAACCGGTATGCTGTAGATCTGTTCATACTGACCGGCAAAGAGTTCAAAGTCGATCATTGCCAGCACGGTATCTTCTTCCACCGTGAATTCATAGTTGCCGTATTTGGGCGAAACGATGACATGGCCGGGGTCACAGAGATATTCATTTCCGTCCTTGCGGAAGATGACCTTTCCCTCTGGGCAGAAGATAAAGCCGTAGTACAGTCTGCTGAGAATGTGTCGCTGCGTTCCACTGGCATAGGATTTGGCCAGGAAGCGGGCAATCGATTCAAAACGAAGATTTTCCAAAAGTTCCATAAGCGTATCTTTCTGCCGGATCAGAGATCCATATCCGGAAGATGTCCTTCGGTCGCATTGTCCCGGTGATGGATCGTAGCCGGGTTGCCGATGACGACGCTGTGATCCGGGACATCGAAATTGACAAACGTATTCGGTGCGATCAGCACATCATTTCCGATATGAATATTCCCGACGACGCAGGAATTCGTCCGGATGACGACCCGGTCGCCGAACTCGGGCACGCCTTTCCGCCTGCCGCGGATATCCCTGCCGATCGTGACATTATGAGTGACGAAGAACTGATTGCCGAACTTTGCCTTGCCGTTGATGACAACCTTTCCCCAATGTCCGAGAATGAATCCCTTTCCGATGGAAGGATTGCCTTCAAAGCTGACACCCGTTTTCTTTTCCAGTTTCTTCAGCTTCCGCAGGTAGTAGTCTTTCCAGGCCGTATCCAGATTTGCCTGATATTTCCTGTACGCCTTTGTCACCTGCCATTCGTAGTCTTTCAGATACGATTCCGGCAGTGCATCCTTATGCTTGAACGCGCACAGAAATTTATAATCATAGTCGATCATTTCCCTGTATTTTTCAGTATTGGGAAGATAGTATTCCAGTCCTTTTTTCATTGCAGAACCTCCGTTTTAACTATTTTGAAACATCCTGTGATTTCATAATATCCGCATTAAAAGACATACGAAATGTCAAAGACGCTCCGGCATTTGTTAAATCCGATACAATCTCGTGTTTCTGTCCAAAAACAGAAAAAGGACTGTAACGAGTAAGTCCCGATAAATCGAGTCGAAATGACAGAAACAGATTCAAGGCGATTCATTTTCCGGATAACGAGGATGGACTGCCAGTCTGTCCGACCGGACATGCATTCCGTGTAGAGAAAGTAAGAACAGAGACACGGGGAGTATATCCCAGGCAGATGGAGACCTTAGTCAATGACCATTGTCAGGGCTGTCCGTTCGCCTCAGAATGTACCAGGTCCAAAAGCGGGGTCAGAAGAATTCAGAGATGCGTTCAGCTGAATGAATGGAAGAAAGAAGTCCGTGACAATCTGGATACGGAGTTTGGAAAAGAGGTCATGACTCAGCGTCAGGTATACAGTGAAGGCATCTTCGGTGATAAAAAACATAACTGGGAATACGACAAAATGCGCCGGGTCGGAGAATCTGGTGTAAAAACTGAGATCTACATGTATGCGCTGGGAAAAACATGCGAAGATTTCACCTTCTGTACTGGAACAGAGTTCGGGCGAACAGAGTTAACGGTCCAAAAGTGACTGAGCTGATGGATTTCGTTAGCCGGCACAGTCAGATTCAGGCATAGATCCGCTCGATTCGGATAAGGCTCTTTTCTTTCATCGGAACGAAAAAAAGAGGCCGTAACCTTTTGTAAGAGCGGATTTTTTTACAAAATCCTCTTACTCGTTACAGCCCCTATTCGTTATAGTCTGCGCAGTCCCGCATCGTGCTGTAAAACGAATACGGTATATTCAGGTTTCCCCGGCCCGTGCCCAGTGAAATCCAGGGCTTGTTCTGGCCGTGATAATCCGTTCCGCCGCTCTGCTTCAGTCCGAACTGGGAAGCCAGACGCAATGCGGTCTTTGACATTTCTTCATCAAATTCCGTATATTTCGTTTCGATTGCGTCCAGACCTGCTTCTTTTGCCTGGGGCAGAAACTGCTTCATTTCCTCTTCATTCAGATTCAGCAGCGGATGGGCCATAATTGCCGTTGCCCGGTATGTCTTGATGAAGCGGATGGCTGCCAGCGATGTAATTCTCTTGGGCGGAATATAGAATCCGTTTCCCTCTTTGAGCAGACCGTCAAAGGCTTCCGAGGTGCTGGAAACATAGCCTTTGTTCATCAGTGTCCTGGCAATATGAGCCCGGTTGTAATCATCGCCGTCGGTCAGTGCACTGACTTCTTCTTCATTGATTTCGTATCCGGCCGCATTGAGATTTTCAATCAGCTTGCGGTTGCTGTTGATCTTGGCCAGATGTGCCAGTTCCAGAAAGTCATCGATTTCCGGCCAGTATTCTTCTCTGAAAAACAGACCGACGATATGAATTTCCTTATGATTCCATTCGGTCGTGAACTCACATCCCGGCACCGGGATCACGGAGCTTTTCCGTCCTGCTTCCACGAATTCCTTCAGCCCGCCGGCTGTATTGTGATCGGTCAGAGCCAGCGCCGAAAGACCCTGCTTTTCCGCAAGGGAAATCAGTTCCGCCGGGGTATCCGTTCCGTCGGAATATGTCGAATGGCAATGAAGGTCACATCTTTTATCCATATTACTTCTCTATCTTACTACACCTTCCGGCGGATAATTCATCGTTCTCCGCCTTTTCATCTTTCCGGGTGTTTTCCGTAAAGATCTTTTCTGCTTTTTTCGCTGCTTTCACGGATGAAACGATCGTCACCGCCGCGATTGCTGCTGTGGCTGCCGCAGCACCGGCAAGTTTAAGCATGATTCTGTACATAGTATTCCTCTTTCCGCTTATATCTCATGGTCTTCCGAATGGTTATACAGGCGGTAGATCATCATTGCGACATTATGCGCGCTTTCCCGCTTCCCGTCTTCTTCCCACTTCAGAAATGAATTCAGCAATCCTCCGGCATAGGCATACAGTTCATACATATGCAGTTTTCTGGCCGGCAGAATGTTTTTCATCATATATTCATTGACCGCATCGATCAGGACCGTATACAGCCCGTGCCGGTTGAGAACCAGAAAATACCGGGAATAGCGGTCAAAGTAATTCAGGGAAAACTCGATATGTTCCAATTGCATATAGACGCCCGGATTCTCGATTTCTTTTCCTTCGATCATGTATCCGTTGACGATGATATTCAGATAATCGCACAGTGCATCATACAGATTTTCATAGTACCGGTAAAACGACATCCTCGATACACCGGCAATGCGGATGACCTGTGCCACCTTGATTTTCGAAAACTCTTTCTGTTCCAGTTCATCCAGGATCGCGTTTCCGATTGCCATGCGGGTAGCCAGTGTCCGGCTGTTCAGATCCGTCTTGATTTTCATATATGTTACAGAAACCCCCTTTCTGTAATATGTGTTACAGTTTGCCCTGTTGTGTTCATTTTAACACAGGTTTTCCCTGCCTATAATTCTGATTTGCTGAAAAGGAGGTACACACATGAGAATCATCGCAGACTCATCCTGTGACCTGTATACACTGGACTGTGAAGACTTCCATACCGTTCCGCTGTGCATTTATACAGATGAACGCAGCTATACGGATGATGACAGACTGAACATCAGAGAGATGCTGGATGAACTTGAAAAATACAGAGGCAGGTCGTATACATCCTGCCCGTCCATCGATCAGTGGCGCAGCGCATTTGAAGGCGCAGATGAAATCTTTGTTCTGACCGTCACCAGCGCTCTTTCCGGATCCTATAACAGCGCCATGAGCGCAGCAGAGATATACAAAGAAGACCATCCGGACGCAAAGATTTCCATCATCGACTCCCTCTCCACCGGTGCCGAGGAGATCCTGATTCTGAAAAAACTGGCCGCATCTGTAAAGGCAGGACACAGTTTTGAAGAAACAGACCGGATGATCCGTGAATATATGCAGCACACACGTCTGTTCTTTTCCTTCTTTTCTCTGCACAATCTCAGCATGAACGGAAGAGTTTCCAAAGCCGCTGCCGCTGCTTTATGTGTATTGAATATCTCGGTCATCGGCACTGCTTCGGAAGAAGGAAAGATCAGTGTCACCGGCAAAGCCAGAGGCGAAAAGAAGGCGATCCGCACGCTGCTGCAGGATATGGTCAAAGCCGGCTATCATGGCGGCAGAGCCGTGATCACGCATGTGGATAACGAAGAACTTGCAGAGAAACTGAAGGAATGCGTACTGAAAGAATATCCCTTTTCGGATATTGAGATTTATCCTGCCAGAGGCCTGTGCAGCTATTATATGGAACGCAGAGGCATCGTCATCAGCTGCGAAGTATGAACATGAAAACACCGGGGAATCCCCCGGTGCAGTTCTTTATATATGGATCTTTCAGTCAAACCGGTGGAAGACCGGCTTCATCTTCTCAAAGGTGCAGAATTCTTCAAAGCCGAGTTCTTCATGCAGGATCCTGCGGGCATCCTGGAGATGATCCGCCAGGTATTTCGTGCTGTGCGCATCCGAACCGATTGTCAGAATTCTTCCGCCGAGATCTTTATATAATCTCCAGATATCCCGGGAAGGCTGGATGTCATCCAGACCGTAGTGCCAGGAAGATGTATTCAGTTCGATTCCCTTCCCATCCGCAATGGCCAGTTTCAGGATCTCCGCAATCTGATCCCGGCATGCTTCAAAGGGATATCTGCCGGCCGGATCGTATCTGACAAGAAGATCAAGATGGGCAAGAACGCTGTAGTTTTTGAAGATCTTCATGACTTCATAGATTTCCCGGTAGTACTTTTCGTTATACTCTTTCTGGGTTCTGCCGCGCTGGAAATCCTGGGTCCAGAATTCCTGGTTATCCACCTGATGCATGGAAAGAAGAACACAATCCAGTTCGTTCTGATACTTTTCATACAGTTTCTGATAGCGGTCAGCGGTGATGGTCTGGATTCCGAATTCCAGGCCTTTTTTGATCGTGATCTTTCCTTTGTATGTTTCCCGCATCCGGTCGATCTTCGAGAAATACTCCGGATAATTGACATTGGCCATCGGGTCCATATCTGTCACGGATGTTCCGATCCCGTCGCCGCCCCGCCAGGCAATATCTCCTTCATCCCAGTCTTTTTTGATGCCGTAATCGACATGGTCGGTAAAACAGATTTCATCCAGTCCAAGCGCAATTGCCCTGGCGATCTGGGCATCCATGGTTTCTCTGGAATCATCTGAAAATTCGCAGTGAATATGATAATCCGCAAGCATTCGAAGTACCTCCTGGTTTCTATCATGAATCATAGCATAAATACAGGATTCCCATAACACCTGTACAGGACACCGCATTCTCAGTTACCATGCATGATATTCCTGCATGGTTCTGCTAGAATGATTGACAGAAAGCGGAAATGCATCTGAAGCGTCTTGCCTGCTTTGGAAGCTGCTGTACTGCAATGCACAATCACAGCACGGATATCATTTCTTTGCATACGTAAAGAAATCTGTGACAGCAGGTATGAACGCACCTTCTGATTTCTCAGGATGGGTGGCTAATATTGCTGATCATGCGCCTGTCTGCAGCGATGCGATTACATCGCCGATATCCGCATTGATACAGATGGATTTATCCGCAATCAGATCCGGTGCATATGCATCATGGAGGTTCAGACACGCATATACAGCATGTTTCCGTGCGTCCGTCATCCGGATAAACGGTATTTTGATAATACCCGGTGTATTGAATCCGACTCCCAGTTCCAGAAACAGTACTTTCGCATCCTGATGTTTCTTCAGGAAGTCCGTGTATCTCCCGGCTGCCTCATCCCAGCCTGCATCCTGTACGAATGTGTCATCTGCTCTGAGATTCATCGCCATCGGTTCGCCGCACACCGGACATACCGGAATCAGTTCTTCCGGTACGGTCATACGGGGTTCTTTCCCCGGCTCAACGATGAGTTCATTTGTATCTGTGATCATATAGCCCTGTGCCAGAATCATTTTCCGGACGGTTTCTTCGTTGTCATACGTCTTCTGATGACAGGGCTTTGAGCACTGGAAGAGACCGTAGTCGCCCTGTGTGTAAAACAGCCGTTTTTTATCAAAGCCTGCTTTCTGAAAACAATGGTCGACATTGGTCGTAATCACATAATAATCCTTATCCTGTACCAGGCTGTACAGATTTTCATATACGTGCTTCGGCGGATCCATATACCGGTTGATCCAGATGTTTCTTGACCAGAATGCCCAACGGGTTCCTGCATCGGGATAGTCATAGAAACCGCCGGAGTACATATCCCGGAAACCGTATTTCTGCGCAAAGTCGGAGAAATATCTGTCAAAGCGCTCACCTGCATAAATAAATCCTGCGGATGTCGAAAGACCTGCACCTGCACCGATGACAACAGCCTCCGCATCATCCAGTGCCTTCCGCAGTTTTCTGATGTTTTCTTCAAATTCCGTCTGACCGGACATGACTTTCACCTTCTTTCCGTCTGTTCATTGCACGGCTGAAACAATTCCTGTTCATAGTATTTTCTGTCTTCATCTTTGAACACATTGAAGATGACCCGTTCCGGGGAATCCGGATGTTCCGTGAGCCATTCCGTCACTGTCTGTACGGCAATCTCCGCAGCCCGCTGATTGGGAAAGCGGAAGACACCGGTGGAAATACAGCAGAAAGCAACGGTCTTCAACTGATGTTCCTGACACATGGCAAGAACATTTTTATAGCAGTCTGCCAGATTCTGTTCCAGTTCCTCTGTCAGGTTTCCGGATACGATAGGTCCGACGACATGGATCACTTTCTTCGAAGGAAGATTGTATCCGTCTGTGATCATCGGCACTGCAACAGGCTGTTCATAATCCTGTCCGTACTTTGACCGCAGGATCCGCATCTGCCGGCCGCATTCCGCCCGCAGCTGCACCCCGGCATATGTATGAATGCAGTTCCCGATACTTGTCCGGTTGCGTCATTTGTGTGTGTATTTCTTCTTCTGCGTCATTTTCATGGCGCTGAATCACACACAAATTGACCTTTAATACCCCATTGCCAGTAAAAGGTATGTAACCAGCTGTATCAAAGAAGCTGGTATAGTCTTCCTTGATACAACCTTTCAAAAATATGTGAGCAATAGGTTCATCGTCTTCATAGACAACGTAGACTCTTTCGACGACCGCCCGGACCATTGACATGAGTTCTTCCGGTGTTGCCGTCTTCCATGATTCCTTGAAATCCGCCAGTTTTTTCTTGACCTGAGAAAGATCCTCGATGGTCTGTGAATTATCACCGCGTTCCTCTTCAAGTTTCAGCAAAACTGCTTCTTTCCGGCTGAGTTCTGCGGACATCTCTGTCACATCATCCTGGATGAATTTTCTGAGAACGTCATCTGCTTCACGCAAGTTCCTGATCTGTGCAGCAATATCCGCCTTGATCTTTTCGATATCTTTCTTCGTTTCCTGGTATTCACGTTCCGAAGCATCTGATCTTGTAAGCTCCCGGATCCTTGCTTCAATCAGCTTGAAATAAGTCTCCTTCTGCTCATCCACTAAGGCAGCGAGCTGTCTCACCACCTGATCATCCAACTTAACGCCATCAACAGCCAGGTAATCGCATTCCTTTTTTCGATGTCCGGGGCATACGTACTTGAAACGAGGTCTTCCTCTGGTCCAGCGACCGGATTCAGAAACCACATTCAGGACTTTGCCGCATTTCGGACAGATCATCAAACCTGAAAGTAAAGCGTTAGTCGCACGGTGCGGGCGATTATGCTGCTCTTCGATGTCCTTCATCAATTGCTGTGCAGCAATCCAGTCTTCCGAAGAAATAAAAGGCTCATGCTTTCCAACTGATATGATCCAATCGTTAATTGGCTTCCGGAAAGAGAGCTGCGTGAACTTTGGATTGAAGAAAGTCGAATCTTCGTGTTCGTCTTTTACGTGGTCGGTTTTATTATAACCGCTTAATGCATGTTTTCCATCGAAATCTTCAATGTTTCCCGCAACATTGGCACCGTTGTCAAAAAAGAACTGATAAGAAGTCGGGTCAGCTGTACAATATACCGGATTATGAAGAATATCGCTGATAGCCCGCATACGGTATGGAAGTCCGTTCTTGGTAACATAGCCATTTTCATTCATGTAAACCTTTGTCCGGTTATATGATCGTGTTTCCAGAAACTTTTTGAAAATCAGCTGTACCTGTTCCCTCTGTTCCGGGATCGGGACGAGGAAACTGACAGCGCTTTTGTTTTTCCCGCTGCCGGTTGCAACTCTCTGCTTGTCAAATCCGGTCGGTGTCTGTCCGCCCATCCAACGTCCATCCTTGGATAGTTCCATCAGGTTATCCTGAATACGTTCTGTTAGAATATCGCGCTCAAACTCGGCGATGATCGCGAGCACCTGGATGATGATCTTGGATGTGCTGATCTGGGTATTGATGTTGTTAGAGCAGACAAGAAGGACGACATCGTTCTTTTCCAGATACTCCAGCAGTCTCATCAGATCCGATGTTTTACGACTGATCCGGTCCAGCTTGTAACAGGCAACAGCCCGGATCTTGCCGGAATCAATATCATGGAGCATCCTCTGAAAATCAGGCCTGTCAGCATAGTAGCCGCTCAGACCTTTGTCACTGTACTGTTCAAACTCATAATCTTCCGGCAGCTTCAGCTGGCTCATAGCATAATCAGCACTCTGTTTCAGCTGTACGCCGATACTGTCACCTTTGTTTGTGATAACAGATTTTCGGGTGTAGATGGCTACCTTCCGGGTGTCTTCACCCATAGCGGCAGTCCTTCGTCTTCTCATTTCGAATTACCTCCTTCGCATGGAGGCTCAGATGCCTCCATGACCTATGCAGCCTTCAATTCAGCCGGATGGTCCTTCTTCCATTCAGTGAGAAGAGCCTTCAGCTGTTCTGTCTGCCAGGTCTCTACGATCTTTATTGCTAGATCGACTCTTTTCTGGACGAGGAGCTTTACATACGGTTCGCTCTCTTCGCCAACATGAATTACGGCTTGCATTTCATACCTCCATCTAATAAAACAGGCGGAGGTATGATTTTCTTACCTGCCGCCAGTGTATTTCGTTTTGATTGTTTTGTTTAGGATGCCAATTCCGGTAAAAAGTATATCACCTCTATGAAGCGTCATCATATTCCGGTTCGTTGTCAAGTCCAAGACTTCTTCTGATCCCTCTATCGACCAGATCCATCTGCATCGGTGATAGCCTGCCGACATAGCGATGTACACGGGATTTATCGATTGTTCGGATCTGTTCCAGGACAATAATAGAGGGCTTCTTCAGATTTCCAGCCGGTCTGATATAGACATGTGTAGGAAGATCTGTTCGTTTAATTTCTTTGGTCATCGCCGCAACGATAAGTGTCGGGCTATGGAGATTTCCTATGTTGTTCTGCAGAACGACAACCGGGCGTATTCCGCCTTGTTCTGCCCCGGTGTATGGATTCAGATTCGCTATGTAAATATCTCCTCGATGATATACCCAATCGGAGGGTATCCCTTGATACATCTCAATTACTTCTGCCATTGGGGTCCTCCTGTTTTTAAGAAACAGTGTCCGGATCCGAACTGCGCTAACAGCTCAGATCCGGACACCTGAATAGTTTTGTGATTGTGATCTCTTTTCAGCAGTATGAATAGCTATTGCGTAGCATCACAGGCATTTCAGCCTCCGGTGGTTCTTCAACCGGCCGCACCCACAGCTTGCGGAGTTATTCCTTTCACTCGAACCATGGCCATACGGGAGTATCATTGTCGGCAGAGTTGTCATCGCTGCAGCCCTTTGCATCAGGCCGCTTATAAGTCCAGATATTCTCGCTCGCCAATAAGGGTCATGGCGTACCTGCTTACATGGCTATTCCTCTGCTTAACGTTTTCGTTACTGCTTGTGACTGCATCTGGTTCTGACGCAGTATTTGTCAAGGAACATACAAGCAGTGTGATACTTCGTGATACAGGCTGCTTATGGTCATATTCTATGTTCTCCTTCCTTTCAGTTCATCGGCGTGGTACGCCATGGAATATGGCGCTCTGCGCCGTTCAGATTATCTTTCCACAAAGCATTCTTAATTCGCCTGAGATACGTATCAGCTCCTCCCGGATGGCATGATTATTTCCTTCCACACCGAGAATCAGATAATCCAGGCTGACATCAAAGTATCGCGCAATCTCAATCAGAATATCGATAGAAAAGCCGTGCCTGGGTTCTCCACGTTCTGCTCTGTAAAGATGATCGCGAGTGCAATTAACAGCATCAGCCAGTTGATCCAGGCTGAGCTGATGGCCAGTACGAAGTTCGTTCACCCGCTGGCCGATTTCTTTCTGGTTAAAGCTCATAAAAAAACTCCCTTGTCTTTAAATTGCAATCGCGATTACAGTCACAATCCTATTACAAGGGCGTCTCCGACCTGTCGCAGGGATGGTCATACATCAGTCGCAAAACATAACTCAAGTCGCTCTGCTGTCAAAACCAGGTCAAATTTCAGTCGCAACACCAAATAAAACTCCCTTGAATGTGGCTCGTTATTGTGCCGGTGATTCAAGGGAGTTTTGCAAACTATTTAGTTGTTAAGTTAAAGCGGCTTGCTTCTCAGCTATGCGCCTTACCAGGAAGTGCAATATCCGTCTTCCCGACCATGAAGACAAGAAATAACGACTGAAAGTGAAGATACGTGCAGGATCCGTTAAGCATGTGACATTGTTGTGGCCAATTCCATTTCTTAAAAAATGGTTTACTGGAATATCTAGCTTTCCTTGATAGAATTCACTCTTTTTAATGCTCTATGGAAATCTGTCAAACGAGGGTTGAAGGAAAGCACTTTCCACAACTATCAATACATGTACGAAAAATTTGCTATGGATACTATCGGCAACGCAAAGATCCTGGAATTAAAACGCTCAGATCTCAAAACCTTCTATAATCAACTCTATGAAAACGGAATGAAAGCTGCCACGATCGATAATGTGCACTGTGTAATACATCAGATGCTGGAACTAGCGGTCGATGATGATATTATCCGTTATAATCCTGCCGACAAGGCATTAAAAGAACTGATGAACGAGCATGCCAGAGAGAGCAAGAAAGTGTCTTCTCTTACTGCCGAGGAGGAAGTCCTCTTTGCTTCATATCTGAGAACAAGCAATGAGCACCGCCATTGGTATCCGATCTTCATCGTCATGATGATGGCTGGACTTCGTGTAGGAGAAGTCACTGCCCTTCAATGGGAAGACATCGATTTTGAAAATGACTATATCCGTGTGAACAAGACCTTGGTCAATTACCGGAACATGGATGATCACAAATGTCACTTGGTCATGAACAAAACAAAGACCCGTGCCGGTGAGAGAAAAGTTGAAATGATCTCTATGGTCAAGGAAGCATTTGAACAGGAAAAACAGTATCAGGAATCTCATGGCATAACCTGCTGTGCCAATGTTGAAGGTTATGATGATTTCGTCTTCCTGAACCGCTTCGGACTGACTTATGCGCAGACAACACTTAACGCAGCACTCAAAAATATTGTGAAAGACTGTAATGAGCAGGTCCTGGATAATGCAAAGCCCGGACAGAAACCCTTGCTGCTTCCGTCGATCCATTGCCATATGCTACGGCATACATTCGGTACTAGATTGAATGAAGCCAACATCAACATAAAAGCAATGCAGGCATTGCTCGGTCATAGTGACATCGAGACGACTATGCAGATCTATGTCGATGCATCAAAGAAGATCATGAAAAGAGCAACAGATGATTATGAAAAGCTGATGAAGGAAATGTTTGAATCCTACAATACTGATAAGGAATAACGTTATAACAGGCGGGACATGAGCAAATCGAGGATCCTGATCATTATCTGACGGGATCCTTTCTTCTTTCTACATACAGCCAAGTGATTGCTACACCCCTGTTTCACCGGGCTGTATAATATCTTCAAGGAGGTATCTCATGAACGGTAAATATCAGCCGGGACAGAAAGTCTTTCTTACCGGAGGAAACAAGAACCTGATCAAGGAAGCGACCGTTCTGAAGTATACCGGAGGCTTCTATACGATCCGCTTTGAAAACGGCGGTGGTGTTAAAGTAAGAGAGTCCAGGATCTACCCTACTCGCAAGGAAGCAGAGGAAGCGATCCTGAACAGGAAGAGATAAGCAAATCGTGATTTATTGAAGAAAATTGTCGATGCAGATCAAGCAGTACAGAATCAAATCAGTCTCCTCTGTTTTACTCTCATGCAAATGACAGAAGGAAACTTCTATTTCAATAGGGAGGTTAACGTTGTGTCTCAAATAACGAAAAGAGCGTTGGAGCAGTCGCTGAAAAATCTTCTTCTTCAAAAGCCGGTTACCAAGATCACGATCAGTGATATCACGGAGGATTGCGGGATCAATCGGATGACTTTCTACTATCATTTCAAGGATATTTATGATCTCATTGAGTGGTCATGCGAGGAGGATGCCCGCAAGGCCATCGAGGGAAACAAGACCTATGCTACATGGGAGCAGGGATTTCTGAATGTTTTTTATGCAGTCCGTGAAAACAAGCCCTTTATTCTGAATGTCTACCGGCATGTCAGCCGTGAGCAGATCGAGCAATATCTTTACCGTGTTGTGTACGATCTGCTGATAAATGTAATCGAAGAGTGTTCGCAGGGAATGACAGTCCGTGAAGAGGATAAAGCCTTCATCGCGGATTTCTATAAATATGGGTTTGTTGGTCTGATGCTTGAATGGATTCACCAGGATATGAAACCGGATCCGGAAGAGATTGTATCCAGGCTCAGCGAGTTGATCGAGGGAGATATAAAACGTGCATTGAAAAAGTACTGCATGGATAAATCTCCATCAACGAAGCAGATTTGATAAAAAACTCTTCAATTCCTCCTGAATGCTGAATTCCTCATCACCTGTGCCTGTCTGATTATCGAAGCACTGTATTTCCGCGAGTATGATGAGAGCATAAAATCAAAAAGGAGGTAATCTCATGTACTATTCCAGCGGAAATTATGAAGCCTTTGCGCGGCCACTGAAGCCGGAAGGGATTGAGCACAAGCGCGCTTACTTTGTCGGAACCGGACTTGCCGCTCTCTCAGCCGGATGTTTCCTGGTGCGCGACGCGCAGATGCCCGGAAAAAACATACACTTCTTTGACCGCGACCCGATTGCCGGCGGCGCATGCGACGGTTGGAACTATCCTGAGATCGGCTACGTCATGCGCGGCGGCAGGGAGATGGATAACCATTTCGAAGTCATGTGGGATCTGTTTCGGTCGATCCCGTCGATCGAGACGGAGGGTGTCAGTGTACTCGATGAATATTACTGGCTGAACAAAGCCGACCCCAACTACTCGCTTTGCCGCGTGACAGAGAAGCAGGGTCAGAATGCTCATACGGACGGGAAGTTCTGCCTGAGTGACAAGGCTGCTCTTCAGCTGACACACCTGATCTTTACACCGGATGAGGCTCTGGAAGGAAAACGCATCACAGATGTACTGGACTCTGAGGTGCTGGACAGCAATTTCTGGACATACTGGCGGACTATGTTCGCCTTCTACGACTGCAACAGCGCATTGGAAATGAAACGCTATATGCAGCGCTTTATCCACCACATCGACGGTCTGCCTGACCTGCGGGCACTGCGCTTTACAAAGTACAACCAGTATGAGTCAATGATTCTCCCCATGGTCAGGTACCTGGAGAGCCACGGCGTAAATTTCCATTTCAACACACAGGTCATGGATGTGCGCTTTGAAATTCACGGCGAAAAAAAGATAGCAAAACGTGTGGAGCTTCTTGCGGACGGCCACACGACATTCCTGGATCTGGGAGAGAACGATTATCTCTTCATTACCAACGGCAGCAATGTTGAGAACTCCTCTATCGGCGGGCAGGATAAGACCTGCGAATACATCACGGAGATCAGGCCGGGTGGATCTTTTGACCTGTGGCGTAAGATCGCTGCGCAGGATTCTGCTTTCGGGCACCCGGAAAAATTCTATGGCAATCCGGAAGAATGCAACTGGATGGGTGTAACTGTCAACACGCTCGATGACAAGATCCTGCCTTATATCAAGAACATCTGCCAGCGGGATCCGCTGTCAGGCAAGGTCGTCACAGGCGGTATTGTGACAGCCAGAGATTCCGGATGGCTCCTGAGCTGGACAATCAATCGCCAGCCTCAGTTCCATTCCCAGCCGAAAGACCAGTGTCTGGTATGGCTCTATGGACTGTTCACCGATCGCCCCGGTGATTACGTCAAGAAAAGTATGCGTGACTGCACCGGCAGGGAGATCTGTATGGAATGGCTGTATCATATCGGAGTCCCCGAGGATCAGATCGGGGAACTGGCTTCCAACAGTGCCAGAACAATCCCCGTCATGATGCCCTTTGCAAGTGCATATTTCATGCCGCGCGCTGCAGGCGACAGGCCGGACGTCATTCCTGAAGGTGCAGTGAACTTCGCCTTCATCGGCAATTTCGCTGAAGTCGAAAGAGATACCGTGTTCACTACGGAGTATTCAATGCGCACGGCCATGGTGGCAGTCTATACGCTTATGAACGTGGATCGCGGTGTTCCTGAGGTCTGGGGCAGTATCTATGATGTTCGTGATCTTCTGAAGGCAACGATCAGTATGCGGGATGGCAAGCCTATTACCGAAATGAAGCTTGGCCTGATCGAGAAGATCGCCATCGGCAAAGTGCTTGACTTAGTCAAAGGCACCGATGTGGAAAAACTGCTGAAGGAATACCGCGTGATCTGAACTTTTTCAACATGATCAAAACAGGGCTGCCCCAAAAGACAGCCCTTGTTGATTTCTTTACGTGGAAAAGTCGGAATCGACAGAATCTAAGTATTTGATTCTTTGATTCTGCCGAAAAAGAGGGATTTACTTGTTTTCCGCAAGACATTGTGTTCATGCATTACCGGATCATCAGATCGTCAAATTCCAGGTTTGCCGCTGACTCATACATTGAAACAATCTCCTTTTACATAGCCATACGGCCATGTGGAAAGGAGATTTTTTATATTTATGCAATCGAAATGCAAGGTCGTTGCTGTTGCCAACCAGAAAGGCGGCGTCGGTAAGACCACAACTACAGAGCACTTGGGTATCGGTTTAGCAAAAGCCGGAAAGAAAGTACTCTTGATCGATCTGGATCCTCAGGCAAATCTTACTGCCTGCTTATACTGACTTCATACATTACCGGATCGACCGCATGAGCAGCGGGATCCTGATCGAGCAGCAGATGAGGAAGCTGCCGAAGATCGAGGACCCCTATGAATATGCCAAGAACAAGCTCTTTATGTATGCTGGCGAAATGATCCCGGTGAGCTTCCTGTGCAATGAGAAAATCCTGGATCAGATGATCGACATCTTCGGCCGGGATGTCTTCATTTCCAAAAGAGAGGATGGCAAATTCGTGCTATCTACCCGGACCAGCAAGAAAGGTGCAATATTCCTGGCGCAGCAGTTTCTGGATTCCATTCAGATCCTGGAACCGGAAGATCTTCGAAGTGAGTTTGCAAAGGATCTTCAGTCTGCCCTGACCGGATATCTGGACAATCAATAAAGCCCGTTCTCTCAGGAAGCATCAGCTCAATGCAGCAACTTGGTGCTTCCTTTTTCTTTTTGCAACAGCATGTCCTTCATGACATCCATGCAGTCAACATAGTCATAAGCTTACACCAATCCATAGCATACTGCACAAATCTGTTTTTAATGATTTCTGGAGTTTTCGAACACCTGCACTAAAAGCAGGCATTCTGATCAATGACCATATGCCTGCTTTTACGTTTTATTCTATTACTGTTACAGTCTTTAAACAGATTTGATCCTTTCCCAGGAAAAGCCCTCTCTGCCGAAATGGCCGAAATTAGTCGTATTCCGGTATATCGGCTTCTTAAGATCAAGCTCCGTAATGATATCTTTCACCTTAAATGAGAAATTGTCATTAACAAACTTATAGATCTCTTCTTCTGATACTTTAGCGGTTCCGAAAGTATCGATAAGCAGTGATACCGGATTGCTCATTCCTATCGCATAGGCAACGCCTACTTCACACCTGTCGGCAAGGCCGTGAGCAACGACATTTTTGGCTACATAGCGGCAGTAATACGCTGCGCTTCTGTCCACCTTGCTGGGATCCTTGGAAGAGAAACATCCCCCTCCTACTCTGCCCATACCGCCGTAAGAGTCACAGACGATCTTCCTGCCGGTAGTGCCGGAATCTCCCCAGGAACCGCCCAGCACAAACGAGCCCGATGGGTTAACATATATCCTGGTATTCTCGTCCATCAGATGTCTGGGGATAACACTTTTGACGATGTTACTCAGAATAATGTCTCTCAGTTCTTCTTGTGTCATCTCATGGGTATGTTGTGCTGAAATAACAATAGTATCAATTCTTTTTACTTTTCCATCCTGATATTCTACTGTTACCTGAGATTTGCCATCGGGCCTGAAACGGGCATCTTTCTTTTTATAATCAGATAACGCTTTTGTAAGCTTATGGGCATAATAGATCGGTGCAGGCATCAGTGCTTCTGTTTCATTGCAGGCATAGCCAAACATGATTCCCTGGTCACCTGCCGATATTTCATCGTGAGCAACCGCCTGTGTGATTTCCAAAGACTGCTGAGCGATCTTGGTCATCACATGATACTCTTCCTGGTATCCTATTTCCCTGATCACCTGTAAAGCTACCGCTTCATAATCAATGTCAGCCTTGGTTGTGCATTCACCGAAGACCATCACCAGATCATCTTTGATCGATGCTTCTACAGCCATATGGGAATCCGGATCCTGTCTTAATGCTTCATCCAGTATCGCATCCGCGATTTGATCGCAGATCTTGTCCGGATGTCCATCCGTAACACTTTCACTGGTAAAATAATGTTTAATCATAGTCTTCCCTGTGTCCGCTTGGATAATGTTCGTTCCAGTACTTTTCCGCATACGGTTTCCATGCTTCAGCATATGCTTCTGTTTTTTCAGTCAGATGTTCAACGCTTTCCGGAGCTTCCAGGTCAGTAGATTTCGCTCCTGTGGAATTAACCATTTCACGGATGAACTGCGGGTTTTCCAGCATCGGACACGGTCTGAGATAGTTATCATTGAACGGCATGTTTTTCCTGTAAGCCTTGAATAATGGCTGCTGCAGGCATTCCATGAAGGATTTCTCATTGATATTGGCTGATGAATAGTGGATGAACACACATGGTTCCACATCTCCTGCCGCATTGATATGCAGGTAACGCTTGCCGCCGGCAACACAGCCTGTGACAAATTCACCGTCATTCTGGAAGTCAATCGCGAAGATTTCCTTGCCGCCTTCCATGCCTCTGATCTCTCTGATCCTGTTGAGAACATACATTCTCTGTTCCGGATTCAGCAGCAGTTCCGGCCCGGAATTCATGCCTACCGGCATATAGTGGAAATACCAGGCAAAGTAACAGCCCTTTTCAATGACCATATCCAGAAATTCATCACTGGTAACATCCTTATAGTTGTTAGCTGTATAACAGATGCTTAAGCCATAAGGAATACGGTAGCTGTGCATCAGATCCATGGCCTTGATGACCTTGGCATAGGTCCCCTGTCCTCTGCGAGAATCCGTGCTCTCTTCAAATCCCTCCACCGATACCGATACCATGAAGTTCTTTACTCTTAATAGATCTTCACAGAACTGTTTATCGATCAAAGTGCCGTTAGTGAAAGCATGGAAAGCCACATCAGGATGCTTCTCGCATAATCTGATGATGTCTTTTTTCCTTACCAGCGGTTCGCCTCCGGTAAACAGAACGGCATGCGTGCCAAGTTCCTTGGCTTCAGAAATTGTGCGGTCCATGACCTCAAAAGAGAGATTCTGCTTATAGCCGTATTCAGCAGCCCAGCAGCCGATGCAGTGCAGATTGCAGGCACTGGTCGGATCCATAAGGATAAGCCACGGTACGTTACAGTCATATTTCTCAGCCATTTCTTCCGTGGTCTTGTATCCTCTAAAGCCGCCTTCATAGGCCGCATTGGTCAGAAAAGTCGTTATGATGTCCGGGTCAGCTTCGCTGATCAGACGGTCAACATATCTTGCCCACTTGCTGTCGGGATTGTCTGCGATTTCCTGGAAAACAGCGTAGCTGCTCTCTTTCCACGAATCACCCAGGATCCCTTTCATGATCTTCAGGATCGACTCAGCCATCTGTGAGGCACTTTCATTTTTGCCTTTTCTGACGATCTTTTTTAATACGATTTCAAACGCTTTTCTTTCTGCCTTATGTTGTATTTCGTTCATTTTTTGCCTCCTCTCTGAAAATAAATATTTCAAAAATTTATCTTTATCCAGAATAATTGCATTATCATACAATTGTATCTTATTATCAATATTCAACTTTACTTGACAGTATGATAAGATACAAACGATCAATTCTGTATTTATAGGAGACATTATGGAAGATTTACGTGTATATAAAACAAAAAAGGCCATCCGTGAAGCCTACATGGAATTAAGAAAGAAAAAACCGCTGGAAAAAATCAAAGTCAATGACGTCTGTGAACTGGCAATGTGCATTCGTGCTACCTTTTACCGCTATTATCAGGACATCTATGATCTGAATGATCAGCTGGAAGATGCCGCGGTCAGCAGGCTGGTGTCAACATTTGAAGATAAGGAAGCTCTTCTGTTCAAAACAGAATCCTATCTTAAAACCCTGTATGCTTCTCTGGAACAGAATTATGATTACTACTACACACTGTTTCATGACCGCAAGGATGTCCTCATCAGCAAGATAGAAAA
>CADABS010000051.1 GCA_902786245.1 uncultured Erysipelotrichaceae bacterium | reverse complement strand
GAATTTCGAACCGCCGTATACCGAACGGTACGTACGGGTGGTGTGAGAGGTCGGAGCTAAGTAAAGGCGGAAACTTTACTTAGTTCCTCCTACTCGATTATGTATTCAGAACCACCAGCTGTCCTTGACCTCGAAACTGCGTTCGTTTTCAATGACAGGGATCGTAACCGCTTTGATGTTGCGGATATCAATATAAATGCTTTTCCTGATCGTCTGTACGACGGAATCGATCTGTTCTTCCGTTCCCTGGATTTCCATCAGGACGGAGCCGTCTTCTTCGTTGCGCACCCATCCGGTTGCGCCGGCAGCGTTGGCTGCCTGCATTGCCCGCCAGCGGAATCCGACACCCTGCACATATCCGTGGAACCGTATCAGTCTGCGTATCTTTTTCATTGGATTCACCTTCTTATGAATAATAAAGCACTACTCCTGCCAGAACTGCAAATGTTGCGAGCAGACCGCTCAGATACGGCAGGAAGTACAGTTTCACCAGGGCTGCATATTCCCGGATCATTGCACTGGGCCAGTAGTACAGAGCAGTATGGGCACCGATGCCGGTGACCGGTATGGAGAGTTTGTTAGCATAGATCATTGCCCGCAGTACATGGTAGCCGGAAGATACAACGGCAGTATACTGGCGGCCTTTGCGTTCCGTGATGATGCGGTGGGAATTCTGCAGGTTTTCCATGGTATCGGTTGACTGGTCTTCTTTGATGATATCGCGTTCATGGATACCCTGTTCCAGCAGATAGCCTTTCATGGCCTCTGCTTCTGACATGGTTTCATCCGGTCCCTGTCCGCCGGAGACGATGATCCGGCAGTCTGATTCTGTGCGCTTATAGATCTTGATGGCCTTGTCCAGACGGTCGGAAAGCAGTTTTGAAACCTGATTGCCGTTGATCAGTCCGCAGCCCAGGACAATGATGTAATCAAAGTCAGCCCGCCGGGGAATGATGCGGATAAACAGCGCATAGAACATGAATGCCAGAAACAGCATGCTTGCATAAAAGACGCTGTGGCCGAGGAACAGTTCCGTGGCATGCAGGAAATTGAATGGCAGCAGCCCATGGGTCATGCCTCTGAACAGAGCGAATTCACCGAAGAAGATCATCAGTCCGAACAGCAGGGAAAGAAGGTTTGACAGACGCTTTCCTTCCCGGCGGATCATGATGATGCCGTTGACGATCAGCAGGATCGGAACGATGATCACCATAAACATCGCGGAGGCCGCAAGGATGAAAAGAACAATGTCATACCATTCTGTATCCCGTGTATATACCAATGCCCAGAGCGCAGTAAACAGCAGCGAGATCAGCAGATAGACACCGTTGCGGAAACGGCGGCGGTCCTGGGCAATGGAAAGGATCGTCATAAACCATAATATAAGTACGATCGTCGAATACACATAAATCACAGGCATATCTCAATTATGGCACAAACGGCTGAGCATTTCTCTAAGAACTGCAGGTATTTCAGTGATACAGCGTAAGTGGTAAAATGAAGCCATACGAAAAGAGGTAGTATCATGATCTGTAAAAATTGCGGAAAAGAAATTCCCGACGGAAGTCAGTTCTGCGGATGGTGCGGAGCGTCTGCGCTGATCGAAGAAACAGAAGAACCTGCTGCAGTTGAACCGAAGGAAGAAATACAGCTGATCCTGCCGCAGGATGAAGCTGCGGAGCCTGTGCCGGAAGTACAGGAAGAAACCATCGCAGAAACCGTTCCGGAAGAACCGGTACAGGAACCTGTATATGAAGAACCGGCGGAAGAACCTGTTCCGGAGCCGAAGAAAGAAAAGAAGATCCATATTCAGTTCAATAAGGAAGACTATCTTCCGATTCTCGGTGTTCTGAAGAATCCGTTTGAACCGCAGCGTCTTGCCTGGCCGGCAATCGGTGTTCTGCTGCTTGTCATTCTGTGCATCAACTGGCTGGTATTCCGGCAGCTGGGCGGATTCGGAACTGCTCTGGCAGTCACCCTTCTGCTGTATGCGGGAACATTCCTGATTCTGTTTATCAACGGCTCCAAGCCGTTCCGGCTGAAAAATCTGTGCGGTCTGTCTGTGGAAATCATGACGGTTCCGGCGGTGATTATGCTGATCGGCGGGGTTGTCAGTCTGTTCCAGGCAAAAAGCATGATCGCTTTTGCGGTAGCCAGTGCACTGCTGATCCTGGCCATGGTTCTGTATGTCCTGATCCTGGAAAAGCATGCGGACAAGCTGAACAAGTATCTGCTGGCGGTGCTGATCGCGGCGTTCTTCTCGCTGATCGTCATCCTGCAGTCCAATGCATTTGCGGCAATGATTGCCGGTCTTGCATTCCCGGGATAAATAATACTGTGACACTCCGCAGACAATGCGGGGTTTTACTTTGCGGCTTTGTTGGATTTTATCATCTGATAATGTAAAGTAATGCATGTACAGGTGAAGATATGAGTAAAAAGAAGAACAGAAACAAAGCATCAGCACTGAAGCAGGCGGTAAAGCAGCCGGCTGAAAAGCCGCAGATCAAGGAAGAAGAAGTGCCGGATCTTGCCGGATGGCATATGGTCCTGTTCTGGATCAAGATCCTGCTGATTCCCGGATATCTGATGAATATATATGTATATGCAAAAAACGGTATCCACGGAACGGGTATGTATGATGCGGCAGTCAATGCGCCGCTGCTGGTATTTCTGATTGTTTCGGTGATTCTGCACAGCAGCCGCAAAGGTGTTTATGCCTTCTTTGCTTTCGGGGCTGTTGAACTGATTTACAATGCAATCGTAATGATCATTGCTTTGCGTCAGAATGTATTTGAAACGGCGGTGGGAAACAGAGCTATCGAGTATTTTGTTTTTTCAGCGGTGATTCTGATACCCACAGTGATATATTACAGAAAAAGAATGCATCTGCTTAAATCATGAATGAAATACTGACGAAAAGAGAATATGAACTGCTTCAGATTCTTTCTGCAGAAAACGGTTATGTTTCAACCGAAGACCTCTGTACAAAGATGAACATCAGTTCCAGAACACTCCGCGACTGTGTGCGCGGTTTTCGTGATGGACAGGGAGAAAAGGCAGGCGCGTTCATCGAATCCAGACCCGGGCAGGGATACAGGCTCAAAATAGAGAATAAAGAGAAATACTATGCGTTTCTGAAAGATATGTATGAAACCAGGAACCAGAGCCAGTATGTTATTCCCGGCGATCCGGACGGCAGAGTGCGGTATATCATCCGGGTACTGCTGACGGAGCATGCGGAAATCAAAACGGAGGTGCTGAGCAAGACGCTGTATATCAGCCGTTCAACACTGGCAGAAGATCTCAAGGCGGTCAGGGAACAGCTGGCGGTGTATTCTCTGCATCTGAAAACGGTGCCGGGCAAAGGCATACGCATTGAAGGGGAGGAAAAAGACATCCGGCGTGCAATCGCGGCATATTATTTTCAGGATGCCAGTTTTGATGCGAGAGAAGTGAAAGCAATTGTTTCCGCATATTTCTCGGAAAAAGACTATCAGCTGATCAGTGAAACTGTTTATACCTGTCTGAAGGAAAATGATTACCGGATTGCGGATGACAGTTTCAAGAACCTGATCATTCATATTCTGATTGCAGATCAGCGCATCAGAGATAATACATATATCGAAGACATTGATCCTGAGCAGCAGGCGGAACTGATGAAACGCCGGGAATGGAAGATTGCCAAGGAAATCTATCTGAAGCTCTCAGAGGGGTTCAATGCCAATGTCCCTGAGTCGGAGATCTGTTATGCGACGATTCATCTGATCGGCAAGCGGATGATTCAGAACGAAGAAGAAATGATTCTGTATCCGCAGACACTGAATCTGATGACAAAGCTGCTGCAGCGCATTCAGAGTGAATTCAGTATTGATTTTACCGGAGATATTGAACTGTTCAGCGGTTTTGCAATGCATCTGCAGTCAACGCTTGAAAGAGCGAAATACGGTCTGCATGTCAATAACCCGATTCTTGCGGATATCCGTCAGAATCATCCGACGGCTCTGGACATTGCTGTATTTGCGGCGGATGTCATCAGTGCAGAAACCGGTCTGCATATACAGGAAAACGAGATCGGCTTTATGGCACTGCATTTTGCCCTGGCAATGGAAAGGCAGAAACTGCAGCGGAAGAAACGGATTGCCATTATCTGTGCAAGCGGTGCAGGCATATCCAAAATGATTGCCCATCAGTTCAGAAAGAAATTCAGGGATACCGCGGAAACAATCGATACGATGAGCTATTACGATCTGCAGAATAATCCGGAATGCGATTATGATCTGATACTTTCCACAGTGCCTATCTATTTTAAAGTCACTGCACCGGTCATCCGCATCAACCAGATTCCGAATGATACGGACTATGATAAAGTCGAAGCAGCGATCAACGCAGATGATAATGATCTAGAACTTTTATGTTCCTGCTTTGATCCGGATCTGTTCTTTGTCAGGCAGGTAAAAACACCGGAAGAGGCAATCCGTTTTCTGTGTGCAGAGATGCGCCGGAAGTATGAACTGAGCAGCGACTTTGAAGAACGGGTCATTGCCCGGGAGAAGATGTCGCCTACCGCAATCGGCAACAGAATTGCTTTTCCGCATCCGAATAAGCTGACAGCAGCGGAGACAAAAGCAGCCGTGCTGAAACTGCCTGAAAAGATCCTGTGGAACGGTGAAAAAGTACAGCTTGTGATTCTTGCATCATTGCAGAAAGAGGATAACCGTATATTCAGGCTCTTTTCGGGAATAATGTCGGATTTTATCTCTGACCGCCGTCTTGTAGACCGGCTGATCGAGTCGCCGGATTATATGACGCTGCGGGAATGTTTCAATGAACTGAATCCCGCCAGACGGGCAGAGGAAGAGGATATTTTCCAATGAAAAGGATTCTGGTGATCTGCGGAGCAGGTATGACCAGCAGTATTCTCGTTTCAAAAATGAGAAGTGCTGTTTCAGAGCGGGAGAACTGCGATTATAAGATAGGATCCTGCGCTGTCAACCAGATGGATAAATATATCCCGCAGGCAGATATTGTTTTTATTGCGCCGCATCTGTCGTATACAGAGGCGGATATCCGCAGCCGCTATACGGATAAACAGATTATCATGATCAGTACGGCGCAGTACGGACATCTTGATGCGCAGAGCATTCTTGAAATGATCGAAATGGAACCGGCCGACAGAAAAAAGAAAAATCTGGCTTCACTGGCAGCGTCCGCCATCGGCAATTCGCGCTGGCTCAAAGCCATTTCGGCAGCGAGCTATACGGTGATGCCGGTCCTGCTCATCGGTTCGATGTTTACACTGGTCTGCAATTTTCCGTTTACGCCGTATCTGGAATGGATCCGCGGCAGTGATTTTTATGTTCTCTGTACGTTCTGCTCGGATATGTCCGTCGGTATGATTTCTGTATATATGACCTTTATGATTGCCTATCATTACGGCAGACTGCAGAAATCTTCACCGATGTATACGGGGCTGAACGCGCTGATCTGCTACTTTTTACTGTTGAACATACACGGCGGAGAGATTGAACTGAAATACCTGGGCATGCAGGGGCTGTTCTGTGCATTTATTACTGCTTTTGTTTCTGCGCACTGTTTTATTCTGCTTGACAGGATCAACCGGAAATTCACGGACCGTCTCAAAAGCGTACCGCCGGCGGTGTACGGTTCGTTTTTCAATCTGATTCCTCTGGCGGTGAGTGTCATGGTCTTCCTGTTCATTTCGACATATGCCAGCCGCTTCGGATATGCCAGCTTTCCGGCATTGATCTACAGTATTCTGCAGACCAGACTTTCCGGATGGGTCGGCAATAATCTGGTTTCTTTATTGATCCTGCAGGGGGCGGTGCATATCCTGTGGTTTTTCGGTGTGCATGGCGGTCAGGTTGTAGGCGCATTGGCAAATCCGCTGCTTTTGTCTCTGTCAATGGAGAATGTCAGGGCATTCCAGGCCGGAGAAACCCTGCCGAATATCGTCAATGACCAGTTTGCCCGTGTCTGTACATTCGGCGGAGCCGGTTCGACACTGGCGCTGGTCGTACTGATGGTTTTCCTGGCAAAGAGCAGAACGATGAAAGAAGTCGGCAGGATCGCATTGCCGATGGGTGTGTTCTTTATCAATGAACCGGTCATTCTGGGACTTCCCATTATGATGAATGTCCTGATGCTGTTTCCGTTTGTCTTCATACCGCTCATCAGCTGCGGCCTGACCTATATCGCTATGTATATCGGCATGATTCCCAGACCGGCCGGGTTTCAGATTCCCTGGACGACACCGATTCTGATTTCCGGTCTGATCCAGGGCGGATGGAAGCTGGCACTGTGGCAGATATTCATGTTCGTTATGCAGATGGGTATCTGGTATCCGTTTTTCAGGATTCAGGACAGGAAATATCTGAGAGAAGAGAACAATTCCGATTCATTGCCACATCCGGTGGCAAAATACTAACTTGTTTCCGCATGAAATTACTGCTATGTTGAAAATACATTAAAGAAAGGGGATTCTTTTTATGGAAAAAATGATGGACTTCCTTGAGAAGTACCTCATGCCGATTTCCGGCAAGATGTCCGCCAATAAGTATCTTCGTGCTATTTCCGGCGGTTTCATTGCAATTATGTCGGCAAACATCATTGGTTCAATGTTTACTCTGCTTGGCAACCTGCCAATTCCGGCGTATACAACATGGCTGGCAAATACCGGCCTGAACGCTGTTCTGGCTCTGCCTGGCACAGTGACAGTCTCTATGATTTCTCTGTATGCGGCATTCTTCATTGCCTACACACTGGCAAGAGAATTCCAGTCTGACGGCGCCGGTGCAGGTCTGATCTCTCTGATCAGCTTCTTCATCGTCACAAACGTCGGCAGATACTTCGTCGCTGCGGAAGAAGGTGCTGCAGCAGTTACAGCTGTTTCCACTGAATTCCTGGCTGCGAAGGGTCTGTTTGCGGCAATGATCATTGCGCTGATCACAGGCCGCGCTTATGTCTGGATTCTGGACAAGGGCTGGACAATCAAGCTGCCTGACAGCGTTCCTCCCAATGTTACAAATTCATTCAAGACTCTGATTCCGGGCTTCATCATTGTCACATGCTGGCTGATTATCGGCACACTGTGCACAAAGACAAGTTACGGCGGACTGCACCAGATGATTTTCGGTGTCATCCAGTCCAACCTGATGCGTTTCATGGGCAACAACATCGGCGCATGGGCATTTTTCAACATCATGACAGGTCTGCTCTGGTTCTTCGGTCTCCATGGCGGTAACATCGTCGGTTCCATTACGAACCCGATCTACACACCGCTGTCTCTGGAAAACCTGGAAGTTTACATGGCTGATCCGACTGCGAAACTGCCGAATATCATTTCCGGCGCTTTCGGTAAGACCTTCACATTCGGCGGTGTCGCTTCCATGTTCGGTCTGGCAATCCTGATGGTATTCTTCGCGAAGTCCGAACAGATGAAGACACTCGGCAAGCTCGCTCTGCCGACAACGATCTTCTTCATCAATGAGCCGCTGCTCTTTGGTATTCCGACCGTTCTGAACCCGCTGTTCTTCTTCCCGATGCTGTTCCTCACAACGATTCAGGGTGTTCTGACATACATTATGATGAAGATCGGAGTTGTTCCGATCGCAAGAGGCGTACAGATCCCTTGGACAACGCCTCCGGTAATCGACGGCTTCCTGCAGGGCGGCGTCGGTCTGGCAATCTGGGAATTCCTGATGGTTCTGCTGTCCATGGTACTGTGGTATCCGTTCTTCAAGATTCAGGACAATATTTCTCTGAAACAGGAACAGGGCGACAAATAATAATTGAACTAATGTGTAACAGACAGCCCTGAAAAGGGCTGTCTTTGTTTAAAGGAGGGTAAATGAAACTTTTAGTACAATCAGATGACTACGGTATTACTCGGGCTGCTGCAGCAGGTGTCATTCATTCCATCAGAAACGGTGTGATCCGCAATACTGGTTTCTTCTCCAATATGCCCTGGGCAGAGGAATGTGCAGAATGGATCCGTCCGTATCTGGATCAGATTGCCTTCGGTATCGATCTGAATGCGTCGACCGGATGCTCTCTGCTGGGATATGACAAAGTCCCGAATCTCTGCCATGAGGACGGAAGCTTCTTCACATCCCGTGAAAACAGAGCGATGGATACAGAAGAAAACAACTTCGATCATGTGAATTACGAGCAGGTATATGCCGAGTTCGAAGCGCAGATTGAACGATTCATCGAGATCATGGGCAGAAAGCCGGATTATATTCATGGCCATGCCTATGGCACCAAGACAACGGACAGAGCCAGAAAGACACTGGCTGATAAGTACGGTGTGATCTATACCGGCGACTTCCGCAAGCGGGACGATGTCGGTTCGCCGGAAACATGGTATACGATGGGTGCTTCTCCGGAAGAACAGCTGAAGAACAGACCGCTGGAAACGATCATTGAAGATAAGGCGGGAATGCTGAAGAAGGAATACGGCTATGTTGTAACCCATTGCGGCTACTGCGATATGGAACTGTTTAAACTTTCCAGTTTCAATACCTGCCGGGCAGTCGACCTGGCAGCGGTCACGGATCCGCGCATGAAGGCATGGATCGAAGAAAACAATATTGAACTGACAGACTTCAGATCGGTGAAATAAACAATATGAAACTTGTAATCAACGGCGATGATCTGGGCTATACCAGAGCAAATTCAGAAGGAATATTTCAGGCATATGAGGAAGGCATTCTGCGTTCCACAACCGCCCTGACAAATTCAAAGTACTTTGAAGAATATATTAAGAAAGCGGAAAAGGAGCATCCGGGTCTCGGTGTCGGCGTGCATATGACTCTGACCCTGGGAGCTCCGCTGACACAGAATAAAACGCTGACCGATCCGGATACCGGAGAATTCTGGCCGGGCCGGAAGAAGGTCTGGGAAATGAATCCGGACTATGATGAAATCTATGCGGAATGGAAAGCACAGATCGAAAGATTCATTTCCGTGACCGGCCATAAGCCGACGCATCTGGATTCCCATCACAGCGTTCATGACGCAACCCCGGAAGCCAAGGCTGTTTCGCTGAGACTGGCAGAGGAGTACGGTCTGCAGCTCAGAAGATACAGCAGCTATAAATTCGTGGCAGGATTCTACGGGCCTGTCGCAACAGCGGAGACGCTGATCCGTCTGCTGGAAGAGAATAAAGACAGCGATATTGAAATCATGTGCCATCCGGGCTGGTGCGATCTGGAACTGTACAGGATGAGCAGCTATGCGGCGGACAGAGTCAAGGAACTGGATGTACTCTGCAGTCCGGAAGTGCTCCGCTATGTCAGAGAAAATCAGATCGAACTGTGCCACTATTGATACAGAAAGGATTCACGATGATAAAATTAGTGATCAGAGCAGATGATATCGGCTACTGCGAAGCAGTCAACTACGGTATTTATAAAAGCGTTAAGGACGGACTGATTTCCAGTGCCGGACTGATGCCGAATATGCCCTATGCAAAACATGGACTGGATCTGCTGGAAGGTCTGAAAGTCGCAATCGGCCAGCATACGAATGTATGTCTGGGCAAGCCCTGTGCGGACCCTGCGCTGATTCCGTCTCTGCTGGATGAAAACGGCAATTTCAAGTCCAGCCGGACATACCGGGAAGCGTTTAAAAAGGGCGAAGAATTTGTCGTGACGGAAGAAGCGGTCATTGAGATCGAAGCTCAGTATGAGAAGTTCAAGGAACTTGTCGGAAAGGAACCGTCCTATTTCGAAGCCCATGCGGTCATGTCCGCAAATCTGAACAAAGCACTGGAAATCGTTGCGGAGAAATACGGTCTTGCCCAGCAGACGGTCAGCTGGACCGGTCCGGCGGAATTCAATAAGAAGCCGTGCATGATGCTGCCGATGGGAAGCATGGCACCGGATTATGATCCGTTTGAATGCCTGAAGAAGGGCGTACTGGAAAACGCAAGGGAAGATATGCCGAATGTATTTGTCTGCCATCCCGGCTATATCGATGATTATCTGCTGAAGAACTCTTCTCTGACCCTGAACCGGGCAAAAGAAGTAGCGATGCTGTGCGATCCGGCAGTCAGAGAATGGCTGGAAGCGCAGGATGTCGAACTTGTTTCCTATGATGATATCCGCTGAAAGGAGGATATGAATGAGCAGACCCAACATTATTATTATCAATCCGGATGAGATGCGCTGGAACACCATGGGACATATGGGCAATCCGGCCGCATGCACCCCTGTTCTGGACAGATTCGCAAAAGAAGATGCAGTTTCCTTTGAACATGCATACTGCCAGAATCCGGTCTGTGTGCCGAGCCGCTGTTCGTTCTTTACCGGTCTGTATCCGCATGTGCACGGCTACCGTACCATGCATTATCTGATCCATGACGGCAGCGATACGATGTTCGCCGAGCTGAGACGAAACGGATACAACGTCTGGATGAACCGCAGAAACGACTTCATCGCGGGCGATATTCCGGGTGAATTCGGCAAACAGCTGGATGAGATTTCCAAACCCGGCAATGCCATCGGCGATATGAAGAAAATGCCGCATGTTTCCGCCGAATTCCCATATTCTCATTTCATCGGTGTCGTGGACAAGGTTCCGACGGACATGGAAGATACGCTGCAGGCATGCGAAAGGATCCGGAACCATAAAGAAGGCGATAAGCCGCTGTGTCTGTTCCTGGGATGGATGAATCCCCACTGCCCGTATGTGACAGATGAAGAGCATTATAACCGGATCGATCCGGCAAAGATTCCTGAAAGAGTCCGTATCGAAGATACAGAAGGCAAATCCATGATGATCCATAAACTGCGTGAATTTGCCAATCTCGGCGGTATGCCGGAAGAGACCTGGAAAGAAATGCAGAGAATCTATCTGGCCCAGTGCAGCTATGTCGATGACATGTTCGGCATGATCCTCGATGCACTGAAGGAATCCGGAAACTATGACAATTCCCTGATCGTATTCCTTTCCGATCACGGCGATTTCGCAGGCGACTTCAATCTGCCGGAAAAGGCACAGAATTCGTTCGAAGACATTCTGACCAGAGTGCCTCTGCTGGTGAAGCCTCCCAAGTCGGAAACGGTCGATCCGGGCAATACGAAGTCGTTGGCGGAGCTGATCGATTTCTATGCCACGGTCATGGATTATGCCGGGGTTGCGCCGGAACATGATCAGTTCGGTGTCAGTCTCCGGCCGGTCATTGAAAACCGGGAAACCCCGAACCGGAAGTATGTCTATTCTGAAGGCGGACGCAGACCCTGTGAAAAGCAGGCGGATGAATATCATAAATACGGCGAAGACGGACCGCCGAAAACCAGTGAATACTGGGCAAAGATGAATGCGGAAAAAGACGATGAAGCACATGCCAAGGGCACGATGATTTCCGACGGTACCTTTAAGTATGTCCTGCGTCTGAACGGCGAAGATGAATTCTATGATCTCTCCTGCGATCCGCAGGAAAAGACCAACCAGATCCATAATGAAGCCTATGCCGCAAAGATCCTCGAGATGAAACTGGAGATGCTGAAATGGTATCAGGAAACATGCGATACCGTAGGCCGGAAGTTTGATTCCAGATTTGTCACCCCGGCTTCACTCGGCGATAAGGCATAAAGCAGAACACATCAAACAGCCTTCGGGCTGTTTTTCACTTGCGGTATTCACATAAGACCTGCTGTTTTCATGTATAATAAGCGGTATGGCAAAGAGAAGAAGACGCAGAAGAAAACTGAGAAATCCGATTCTGCTTGTAATAACCCTGGCAATACTGATATTTGCGGCTGTTGTGCTGAGTCTTTCGATCCGTCAGCGGGAAATCGAGGAGCTAGAGCGGACACCGGTGGAATCCCCGCTTGTTTCGCATTCCTATGACTGGTCGAAACTGAAATGGAACGGTTCGTTTGTAACATACGATGACGGGGAGTATACATCCATGCAGGGCATCGATGTCTCCCAGCATCAGGAAGCCATTGACTGGAAGAAGGTTGCGGATGAAGGTGTTGAATTCGCGATGATCCGGGTCGGCTACCGCGGCTACCAGTACGGTCTGATCCATGAAGATGAATATTTTGAGGCCAATATGCAGGGGGCGAAGGCAAACGGGCTGCAGGTCGGTGTCTATTTCTATTCCCAGGCGATTACGGTGGAGGAAGCATGGGAGGAAGCGGATTTTCTGATTCAGAAAATAAAGAAATATGAAATCGATCTGCCGGTCGTGTTTGATATGGAAGAATCCGATACCGGTGAAAACGGAAGGATCCTGTCACTGTCCCGCAGCCAGAAGACGGAGATTGCGGCTGCGTTTCTGCACAGAATCCGCAATGCCGGATATCAGCCGATGATCTATAACAGTTCGCTGCTGTTTGCGGAGCTGTTCGATATTGAGTATCTGCAGGAGTTCGATACATGGGTGGCGGATTATTCCAGTGCACCGAGATACCCGTATACCTTCTCGATCTGGCAGTATACCAGTGACGGAACAGTTGACGGCATCGATGGCAGAACGGATATGAATATCATGTTTATCAAAAAAGACGGTGAGTGATTCACGCGTCTTTTTCAATCATAACGGTCTGGATGAATTCCGGTTCCACTTTTCCTTTGGAAAGGTTGCGGATCGTTTCCGGGATGTCTTTCCTCTCGGTGCGGATCATGCAGGTGACCATGTCGCTGTAGGACTGACTGATCAGTTCTGTATAGCGGCGCAGCCATGTTTCGATCGTGCCGGAAAGGTCATAGGGATAGGTGATCTGCCATTCATCGGCAGGGACTTCGATGGTTTTTGCGCAGTGACTCAGAGCATCCGCAACAGCGCCGCCATAGGCTCTGACAAGACCGCCTGTCCCGAGCTTGATACCGCCGAAGTAGCGGACAACACAGGCGGTGACATCGGAAAGGCCGCTTTTCTTAATGCTTTCCAGCATCGGCACACCGGCTGTGCCGGATGGTTCTTTGTTATCGCTGGAGCGCTGGATCATATTGTTTTCACCGCATACATAGGCGGTGCATACATGCGAAGCATCCGGATATTCTTTCCGGATCTGTTCGATATATGCACGGGCTTCTTCTTCCGTCCGGCAGGTTCTGACGCAGGCGATGAACCGGGATTTATTAATAACGGTTTCTTCTCTGTATTCTTCCTTGATCCTCATACGCTGACTGTACCATATCCAAAAGTAATTTGAAAACAGAATTATGAAACATGCACGGGATCATGAAAAAGCTGTTTCTTCATATATAATGAAAGACATGAATGCAGAAATTGAAAAAGTATATGCAGAGATCCGGAGAATACTGGATCGCAAAGGCACTTGCACCGTATCGGTCGACGGACGCTGCGGCAGCGGCAAGTCTACCTTTGCGCAGAAGCTGAAAGAAGATTTTGATGCGGAAGTTTTCCACATGGATGATTTCTTCCTCCGGCCGGAACAGAGAACCCCGCAGAGGTATGCGTCTCCGGGAGAAAATGTCGACCATGAACGGTTTGAAGAAGAAATCCTGATTCCGCTGTCACAGGGGAAAGCGTTTGTATACTATCCGTTTGACTGTGAGCGCATGTGCGTCAGCGAAACCGGCATTAAGGCACAGAAGAAGCCGGTGACGGTGATTGAAGGCAGCTACAGCCAGCGTTCGGATCTGCGGAAATACTATGATCTGAATGTGTTCCTGACGGTGGATCCGGATGAGCAGATCCGGCGGATCATTGCCCGCAATCCTTCAAAAGAACAGGCGTTCCGGGAGAAATGGATTCCCCTTGAGGAAGCGTATTTCAAGGCGTTTGATGTGGAAGACAATGCGGATATAATTGTCCGGAATCAGTAAAACAGGGGAACAGAGCAGAAGACTGTATAGTATGATGGATATGCTAAGCAATAGCTGTTGGAGGAAATACAATTATGCCTGCTATACCGAAATGCCCGCACTGTGGCAGCAAGAATGTCAGCCGCGTCGATGATTTCTACCGCTGCAAAAACTGCCGGAAGGATTTCGGCAGAAATCCGATGGATGATGAAGGAAATCCGATGGTCGATTCCGTACACGGCTTCCGGTTCCGCTTCGGCGATGTACTGAGCGGATCGGTGCGCCTGCGGATCAACCAGGTTGAAAACGACTGCCTGTTTGAAGTATATGATTCAAACGAAGGCGGCCTGGATAAAGTCGCGGATGTGCTGCCTCTGGATGAATGGAAAACGCTGAAGGAGCAGATGCTCAGAACGCTGTATGTCTATGACTGGGACAAAGACTATATTCCGGTCAATGACGGACGTGAGATCCGCGGAAACAATGAATGGGAATTCAGCGTGATCGTCAATGAAAATGAAGAGTATACCTACCGCGGCGTCGATGCCTATCCGGTATACTGGGACCGTTTTCTGAAGCTGCTGGATCCGTTCTTTGACAGACTGCAGAAATAAATACTGACGGAAAGGGACGATCATTGCCGGTCCCTTTTTGTGCTTATAGGACACGTATGTCCGGCAGACTGTCTTTTGTCGGGCTTTGGTGATACAATGAGAGCGCTTTTTATACTGAGGTTGTGATATGAAGATAGTAATAGCCGGTGCGGGAAAAGTCGGCCGGACAGTTGCGAATGAACTGTCCAGTGAAGGGCATGATCTGACGCTGATCGATCAGAATGCCAGAGTTCTTGAAGAAGTACAGGTTGAATATGATGTCATTACGCTGCAGGGAAACAGCGCTTCCAAGGAAACACTGGATGCGGCGGATATTGAGCATTCAGATGTTCTGATTGCGGTTACGGACATGGATGAAGTGAATCTGCTGAGCTGTATTACAGCCCATGCGCTGAATCCTGCAATTCATACGATTGCGAGAATCCGCAATCCCGAGTATGTGGAACAGGCCTATTCCATGCGCAATATCTTTTCGCTTTCCCTCGTTGTCAATCCGGAGCGGCAGGCAGCGATGGAAATTGCCCGTCTGCTCAGATATCCGGGTTTCCTGAAACGGGAATCTTTCGTCAAGGCGAGAGTGGAAATCGTGGAACTGAAAGTCAATGAAGGTTCCCGTCTGTGCAATGTCAAACTGTCAGAACTTTCCGGTGTCACCCGGGCAAAGGTTCTGATCTGCGTTGTTCTGCGCAATGGCGAAGCAATCATGCCGAGCGGCGATTTTACGCTGAAGGCCGGGGACAGGATCTTTGTGACAGGTGAATCGCAGCAGCTGCACAGCATGTTAACGCATATCGGTATTATCAATATGCCGGTCAGACATGTCATTATTACGGGCGGCGGCAGGATTTCGTATTATCTTGCCCAGGAACTGCATAAGGCGAATATTGCGACATCGATCATTGACAATAATCTGAAGAAATGCGAACAGCTGACAGAACAGCTGCCGTATGCGACGATCATCAATGCGGATGTATCCGACCGGAATGCGCTGGAATCCGAAGAAATCGGCGACTATGACGCATTTGTTTCCATGACCGGCATGGATGAACTGAATATCGTTACATCGCTGTATGCATCGATGATGAAGGTTCCGCAGATCGTCACAAAGCTGGGCCGCGGTGAAGATTCCGATCTTGTATCCAATATGCCGATCGGTTCTGTTGTCTGTCCGAAGGAACTGTGCACGATGCATATCGTCCGCTATGTCCGGGGAATGCAGAACAAGAAAGGTGCAGCCCTGACCATTCACAGAATTGCGGACGGCAAGGTCGAAGCCATTGAATTCAAGGTAGAGGATACGACAAAACACATCGGCGATGCGCTGAAGAATATTTCGGTCAAGAAGAATATTCTGATCGTTTCGATCGGACACGGCAATAACACGGAAATTCCAAGCGGCAATTCAACGTTCAAAAACGGAGATACGGTTGTCGTTATTGCCAGAAGGGGAGCGCTGATTCATCAGCTGAATGATATCTTTGAGGCTTGATCCGTATGAATTTTAAGATGATATGGCGCATTATTGCATATATTCTGCTCATTGAAATCGTGCTGATGCTGCCGGGAGCGGTGATCAGTCTGGTCCGCCAGGAAGCAGAAGCGCTCCTGGGATTCCAGATTTCAATCGGCGTGATTCTCCTGGTGGCAGGATTCCTGATGGTCGTAACGATGCGGGCAAAAAAGACGACCTTCTATGCCAGAGAAGGTCTGGTAACGACAGGTCTTTCCTGGATCATGATGAGTGCTCTGGGCTGTCTGCCGTTCTATATCTCCGGTGCGATTCCGAATTATGTGGACTGTCTGTTTGAGATGGTTTCCGGTTTTACAACAACCGGGTCATCGATTCTGCCGGAAGTTGAATCCATGGCTCACGGTCTGCTGTTCTGGCGTTCCTTCTCGCACTGGATCGGCGGCATGGGCGTTCTGGTATTCCTGATGGCAATTGTTTCGATCGGAAACAAGAACCAGGGATTTACGATGCATATTCTGCGGGCAGAATCTCCCGGTCCTGCGGTCGGCAAGATGGTGCCGAAGATGAAGGAAACCGCTAAGATTCTGTATCTGATCTATATCGGACTGACCGTGCTGAATATTGTTCTTCTGATGCTTGGCGGCATGAATCTGTTTGAAGCTTCCTGTACGGCATTCGGTACAGCCGGTACCGGCGGCTTCGGTATCAGAAATGATTCCATTGCCAGCTACAGTCCTTACATCCAGTATGTAACAGTGATATTCATGTTCCTGTTCTCGGTAAACTTCTCCATCTACTATCTGCTGCTTCTGAAAAAGATCAA
Source organism: uncultured Erysipelotrichaceae bacterium (assembly GCA_902786245.1). GTDB lineage: Bacteria > Bacillota_I > Bacilli_A > Erysipelotrichales > Erysipelotrichaceae > Bulleidia. Next base: position 854 of record CADABS010000051.1, on the reverse strand, counting down.
AGATGCAGTAACGGATGAAGAATTCTGTGTATTCTGGGCAATTGCGGCGGCGGCGATTATTGCCATATGCATCAATGTCCGGCCGATGTACGCAACCATGGAGGAAACATTCCGGCATACGGCGTTCTCGGTCGGCACGGTTATGTCCACGACCGGATATGCGACAACGGACTTTGATCTCTGGCCGTCTTTCTCCAAAGCGGTTCTGCTGTTCCTGATGGTATTCGGCGCCTGTGCCGGAAGTACGGGCGGCGGTATGAAGATCGTCCGTCTGATTCTGTTATGGAAGAGTCTGCGCAGGAATATTCACAAGTCTCTGCATCCTTCGGAGGTCCGCTCGGTTCTGGTCAATCACCGGAAGATCGATGAGCAGATCCTGGTCAATACGAATGCGTATCTGATTGCCTATTTCGCAATCATTCTGATCAGTGTTCTGCTGATATCGCTGGACGGATTTGATTTCGAAACGAATTTCACGGCAGTGATTGCGACCTTCAACAATATCGGTCCGGGTACGAATATGGTCGGACCGACCTGCAATTTCTCGATGTACAGCAATTTCTCGAAACTCGTCATGATCGGCGATATGCTGGCGGGCAGACTGGAGATCTATCCGATCCTGATCCTGTTCTCCGGCAGTACATGGAAACGGGCAAGATAATCTACGCTTATGAAACTGCACTCAGTCGGTTTAAAACCGGCTGGTTTTTTTCAAACGATATTTCTGAATTGATTCAAAATGCGGCGCAGACCCCCTTCTAGAGTCTGAAAGACTTAGGAGGGGTTAGCCGCTTATTGGTTTTGTATATATTGTCTTATCATGTTTTCTGTTCTGTCAGATACAGTACAGATAA
>CADABS010000050.1 GCA_902786245.1 uncultured Erysipelotrichaceae bacterium | reverse complement strand
CATAAGTAAAACTGACGAACAGCGCTATATGCACTTTTCGTCAGTTCCGTAATGGTCATATTTATTGTTGTCAAATCCTTAACTTACCAGCATTGGGATCCATCCGCATCTTTTTATAGTCTGGGAATGCCTTTGCAATAGGTCTGTTCAACGGAATAGTCATCGTTCAGAACGACGATATCCGCATCATAGCCGGTCCGGATCATTCCGAGATGATCATCCATGCGCAGCAGGGAAGCCGGATTGACAGTGCATGCATTGACGGCCCTGTCAAAAGGCACAAGCGCTTTTTCAACGAGATTGCGCAGACCTTCATTCATGCGCATCGTCGAGCCGGCCAGATTTCCTTCTTTGACCAGATGGGCCGATCCGTCTTCCGCGATGATGATCTCATGTCCGCCGAACATGAATCTCTCACCCGGCTTTGATCCTTTGCACAGCAGCGAATCGGAAATCATGACTGCTTTGGAGGCATCTTTGGCATTGAAGAAGATATGCAGCGCCTCCGGGGTCGAGTGATTGCAGTCGCAGATGATCTCGCTGTAGAGATCATGCAGACGCAGGGCAATGCCGACCATGCCGTTTTCCCGGTGCTTCAGCGGTGTCATGGCATTGTAGGTATGGGTGATGGAAGATGCCCCGTTGGCAACCGCCATCATGGCTGTGGCATAATCTGCGGATGTATGTCCCATCGATACGACAGTGCCGTGAGATGCAGCGTATCTTGTCAGTGCGAAGCCCTGATCGTGTTCCGGTGCCAGGGTGATGATCCTGATCCTGTTGCCGGAAGCTTCCTGGTATTCTCTGAATTCTTCGACGGAAGGAACAGCGATCGCCTCGGGCGGCTGGGCTCCTTTGTACTGCATATCGAGATACGGTCCTTCAAAATGAATGCCCAGGATCCGTGCACCTTCATAGCTGCCGGATGCGACCGCATCGACGTTGCGGACGGCTTTGAGCAGTACATCTTTGCTTTCCGTGACGGTCGTCGCAAGAAAGCCGGTGACGCCTTCCTGTACGATGCCGGCAGCCCATTTCTTCAGTCCATCCGGATCAGCATAATTGGTATCGAAGCCGTAGGCGCCATGGCAGTGGATGTCGATGAATCCCGGTACGATGCGCTTACTGCCGCAGTCGATGTCCGGTTCGGTTTCTGAAATGCTTTCAACGGCGGTGATGATGCCGTTTTCCATGACGATGTCCGCGGGTACAAGATCCCCGCATATGTATACTCTCTGTGAGCGGATGCGCATATATTCAGCCTCCTGGTTCTTAATTAACAATAGCACAACTGATTCTTCGTGCGCATGCGAAGTAAGATTGGTATAATGTACGGGTAATCCGGAGGTATGCAATGATTGGAGTTATCGTAACAGGTCACGGCAGTTTTGCCAGCGGCATATACAGTTCCGTAAAGCTGCTGGCAGGGAAGCCGGAACACTTCCTCGCGGTGGATTTCACCCAGGAAGATACGACCGATGATATTGAGTATAAGCTCAGAGACGCAATAAAGGAAATCAGCTGCGACAGCATCCTGCTTCTCACGGATGTGATCAGCGGTACACCGTATAAGGAATCGCTGGAAATGCAGGAAAAATTCAGCGGTGATAAAAAGATCGAAGTCGTCACCGGCGTGAATCTCGGCATGGTGCTGCAGATCAATCTCGCCCGTGGATATGTAAACAATGTAACGGATCTGGCAGATCTGGCAGTCGAAGAAGGCAGGCGGAATATCATCCGCTATGAGAAAGGATGAACGGTATGATCGGAATTGTATTTGCACTGGCGTTCATTCTGGCGGCGGACGAGAAGGCGCTGACGGGAGTATTCTCCCGCCCGCTGGTTGCCTGTGCCATTACCGGGGCGCTGCTGGGTAATCTGCAGACAGGCATATCGGTCGGCATGATGCTGGAGGTATATGCACTGGCGGCAGACCGGGGCGGTTTCTCCCTGAGTCATTTTTCATTCGTTCTGGCTTCGGTGGCGGGGACGGCACTGGCAGTCCGGGCTTCCTCGGACTATGCGTCGGTCAGCACCCTGACAGCAGCGCTGGCGGCCATCTCGGCTGCGGTCAGCTACGGCAGCGATATTCTCTGCACAGTCCTTCTTCCGATGGCAAGAAAGGCCGCGGATAAGCATGCGGCCGGTACGGTCGGTGCCCTGAATCTTGCCGGGCTGCTGATCCGCTGTGTACTCTTCGGTGCCTGTACGGCAGTTATCGTCAGCCTGGGTACAGATGCTTCAGCGCAGATCTCGGCCATCACCTCCAGATACGGATGGGCTCTGTCCGCATGCCGGGCAGCCGGATGTCTTATGCCGGGTGTCGGCTTTGCGATCCTGCTGCGCAATCTCAGTGTCAAAGAGATTCCGGGTGCGCTGTTTGCGGGACTGGCTGTCGGTATTGTATTTGCTGCACTGCAGATGAACAGCGCAGGGCTTGCGGCAGCCGGATGTGCCGGCTTTGCGATGGCTTCGTTCAGTCTCGGGACGAAAGCGGAACCGGTGAAGGAAATCAAAACAGAAAAGAAAACCGTGAAAGGAGGAGATGACGAATGGTGGCGGGAATAGCGAAATACAGAAATACCGATGAAGCATTTCCTCTGGATAAGAAGATCCTGAATAAGATCGCCATGCGTTCCTTCCTGGCAGCGGCTTCGGAAAATGCCGAATCCGGCAATTCAACAGGATGGACCTGGGCGATTGCACCGGGTCTTGCCAAGATCCATGAAAACGAAGATGACCTGGCTCTGGCGATGGGCCATCATCTTGAATTTGTATCCTGCATCTCTCCGCTGTCGACCCTGGCAATGGGAATCGTACTGGCCCTGGAACAGCAGAAGGCAGATCCCCAGACGATCCGCGGTGTCAGAACCGCTGCGTCGCTGGCGGCGGAAGGCGTGGGCAATGCCCTGATCCGCTGGATCCTGATCCCGATGCTGCTGGTCTGCTTCGGCACGATGATCGAGAGCGGTGCTGTGGCAGGTGTGATCCTGTTTGCGGCAGTTCTGCTGGTCTGCACCGTCGCACTGCGCTTCTGGGCGCTGCGCTATGGCTACAGCCGGGGAACAAGAGCAGCGGAATCCCTGATCAGAAACAGAGATTCACTGGAACGGGCTGCCAGAATTGCCGGTGTATGCATGATCGGCGCGGCCATTGTCCTGCTCGGTTCCAACAGCGATTTCAATGTCTGGCTGCAGGGTGTCAATGTCAGCTATATCGGAACAGCCATTCCGGGCTTATGCTGTGCACTGGTCACATGGCTTGCCTATGTCCTGATGGCAAAGAAAAACTGGCCGGTATGGAGATGCGTGCTGCTGGTGATCATCATCGGCATTCTGATGGCAGTGCTCGGCGGCGTCACAATGTAACAGGGAAGGTTCTGCAGTGCAGAGCCTTTTTAGGAGGAATTATGAACGATCATGAAATCGATGAACTGCTGCAGAAGCAGAAACAGTTCTTTCAGACAGGCAGAACACTGGATGTACAATGGCGCCTTCAGCAATTGATCCGGCTCAAGATCGCCGTGCAGTCGCATGTACAGGAACTCCAGGATGCTCTGAAAGCAGATCTTGGCAGAGCGAAGGAAGAGGCATATCTGACCGATATCGGTCCGCTGATCATGGAGATCAATGAAGCAATACAGAACTGCCGCAGATGGGCAAAGGAAGAAACCCATTTCAGCGGTCTGGCAGCTTTCCCCGGACTGATCACGAAGGTCTATAAAATGCCGTACGGATCGGTACTGATCATCAGTCCGTTCAATTTTCCTGTGCTTTTGTCTCTGGGTGTGCTTGTTCCGGCAATCGCGGCCGGAAATACAGCGGTGATCAAGATGAGTTCGAAATCAACCCACTGCACGGAGGCAGTCAAGAAGATGATCAGCCAGACCTTTCCGCAGGAATATGTCACGGCTGTTGACGGCGGCCATGATACCGCAGACCGTCTGCTGGCAAAGCGTTTCGATAAGATCTTCTATACCGGCTCACCGGCCGTGGGAAAGCATGTACTGGCAATGGCGGCGGAAAACCTGGTGCCGGCTGCGCTGGAACTGGGCGGAGAAACAGGCAACTGGTGCATCATCCGCAAAGATGCCGATCTCAAAGACGCGGCCCGCAAGATTGCTTTCTTCAAGATGTGCAATGCCGGACAGATCTGCATCAATATCAACCAGGTGGCCGTCGCAGCCGAAGTCAGGGATGCATTCATTCAGGAACTGATCAAAGCCTTTGACAGACAGCTGCCGGATGCACTCAGCAGTGAAGAATATCCGTGTCTGATCAGTACGCAGGCCTATGACCGATGCGCAGCGGAAGCAGAAGAATACCGGGACAGGATCGTCTATGGCGGCTATGGAAACAGGGAAACAAGGAAATATGCACCGACTCTGATCTGTCCGGTCGGCATCGATGAACCGGTCGTCATGCATGAACTGTTCAATCCGCTGTTACCTGTTGTGGAATACAGAGATGAAGAAATCAATGATCTGCTGAAAACGATCGGATCCAGAGAACACGGTCTGGCCCTGTATCTGTTTACAAAGGATACTGCCTGGGCAAAGAAGACGATGGCATCGATGCAGTACGGAGGCGGCTGTATCAATGAAGTATGCATGCATCTGACGGTGCGGGGTGTTCCTTTCAACGGCACCGGCCATTCCGGCATGGGTGCCTATCACGGGGAATGGGGATACCGGGAATTCTCGCATCCATCTACGGTTTTCATCGGTTCTTCAAAGTTCAATCTGTCTCTGCGGGAACATCCCTACAGCGGCAGAAAGAATGCCTGGAAATATCAATTCATGAAAATCTTTGAGAGATAGTATTGACCGGCGGTCAAAAAGTGTTTATTGTAAAAGTACATACGAAGGAGGACAACAACATGGATTTTCCGAATGAATGGATCAAAACGTATGAACTTGGAAATGAAACGGCACAGTCGGTAGGCTATGCCCTGGCAGAATATCTTGACCGTTCCAAAGACATGGTCACCCAGACCATGCGGACAAGAAACGGCTATGTCATCCAGTGCAAGGGAGATGTATCCGCAGAATGGACGAAATACCTCGGCATGGACGCGGCACTGTCCATCGATCTTGCCCAGTCCGGCAGCGAACTGAAGGTAACGATTACCCTGGACCGCTGGATGGAGAAGGCAGGCATTGCGGCTGTCGGTGCATTCGTACTGCATCCGCTGCTGCTGACGGCAGGCATCGGTGCGATCCGTCAGATGACGCTGATCAATGAAGTATTCGAGTTTATCAGCCAGACGGTCGGCAGTCAGCCGGTCGAAGATATCGCAGCGGAAAGAGCCATGCCGAAAGACGGAACGATCTGTCCGGAATGCGGCATGATCAACAAGAGCGGTGCCAAATTCTGCAAAGCCTGCGGCACTGCCCTGGTCAAAGAAGAAAAGCACTGCCCGGCATGCAATGCAGAGCTGGAAGGTGACGAATACTTCTGCCCGCACTGCGGAGCCAAGCTGTAAGCACGGACGGTGGAAACACCGTCTTTTTTTGCGCCGATGTCTCTGCCTGTCTGTTAGAATATATGCATATGTCTCAGAATTATGAAAGAACCGTTACTGCCTGCTTTACCGGCTATGTCGTACAGGCAGTCATCAATAACTTTGCACCGCTGCTGTTTCTGACTTTTCAGCAGGAGTTCGGGCTGGAACTGTCAAAGATCACCATTCTGATCTCTCTGAATTTCCTTGTGCAGCTGCTTGTAGATCTTGGATCTGCGTATTTTGCGGATCAGGCCGGATACCGCCGGCTGATTATCGCTGCCCATGTTCTTTCATCAGCCGGACTGATCATGCTTGCCTTTATGCCTGATTTTATGGGATATGCAGGTCTGGTTCTTTCGGTGATCGTATATGCGGTTGGGGGAGGACTTCTCGAGGTACTCGTCTCACCGATCATGGAAGCCTGTCCGACAGAAAACAAAGAGAAGGCGATGAGCCTTCTGCATTCCTTCTATTGCTGGGGACATGTCGGGGTCGTGCTGCTGTCGGCGCTCTATTTCCGTTTCATCGGTATCGGTAACTGGCGTATTCTTGCATGTATATGGTCGCTGATTCCGGCATATAACGCATTTGTCTTTGCCCGCGTTCCGATTGCGCCGCTGATCAGAGAAGATGAAACCGGCATGCGTATCAATGAGCTGTTTCATAACAGCACATTTATCATCCTGATGATCATGATGGTTGCGGCCGGTGCTTCGGAGCAGTCGGTTTCGCAATGGGTATCGGTCTTTGCGGAAAAGGTGCTTTCCATCGATAAAAGCATCGGTGATATCTGCGGACCGATGGGCTTTGCATTTCTGATGGGTCTTTCCCGTCTGTATTACGGGAAAAAGGGAGACCGCATCGATCTGAATGCATATATGACGGGCAGTATTCTTCTCTGTCTGCTGTGCTATCTGTGCATCTCACTGCCGGAATCCCGCATCGTCAATCTGGCCGCCTGTGCCCTGTGCGGAACTTCGGTCGGCATCTTCTGGCCGGGTACGTTTGCCAAGGCGACTGCAAGCCTGCCGAAAGGCGGCACGGCGATGTTTGCGCTGCTTGCTCTGGGTGGGGATATCGGCTGTTCTGCCGGTCCGGCCCTGGTCGGCTTTGTCTCTGAACTGTTCGCTTCGCAGATGAAATACGGCATGCTTGCCGCAGCCGTATTCCCATTGATTCTGCTGATATGCATGATCCGGCTGAAGAATAGCTGAATCATGCTTTTTTTCTGAGTTCTTTTTCCTTCATGCGCCGCAGTCTGAACAGACCGTACATCATTGTGCCAAGACACGCATATTCCCTTATATCCGTTACCCGGATCAGATCCGGCATGTTTTCTTCGTCGATATACTGCAGCAGGCCGCTGCGCAGTTCATCCATGTCCGGGGTCAGATCGGAACGTACCAGAATCACTTCCGGATCGGCAACGGCGATATTGACAAGCAGGTAGTCGATCACCGATTCTTTGATTTTTTCAATGTCATCGGTGCGGGTCGATTCCATTTTTCCGAGCATTTTTTCCGTGACAGCGGATACTTCTCCGGCCATATGATGGGCGCCTTCGATGAGATGGCCGCGGATCACGGTTCCCTGGCCGCCGCCGACCGTGCCGCGGGGCTGGGAATGGTAGGTAACGCTGTCGTAGGTATTCTGCTGGACATAATAGCCATGGGCAACGGCATTGGTATTGTTTTCAAAGAAGACAGGAATCTTATAGTATTGGCTGAATTCTTCGGAGAGGCTGCTGTAGGTGATCTTCTGCAGTTCGCTGCCGCGGTAGAGAATATTCGGAATGGAAATGGCTATTGCATCGATTCTGTATTTGCCTTTGAGTGCGAGCAGTGTCGTATCGAGAATATCGATAATATCCCGGTGTTCTGCTTCCCGGCGGACATATTCCCGGCTGAAAATGACATCGCCTTTGTCATACAGACGGGTGATATAGCGGGTCTCGCCGATATCATGGGTCGCATTGATGATGAAGATGCACGCATTCATCTCGATATCGCGCATGACCTTTGCAATCTTCTGCGACTGCCTGTTTTCGGCAGCTTTCCGGAGTTCTTCATTGACGATCCGGTTCAGTTCGCCGCCGTTGTAGGAGGCAAATACCTGGGCGGGAATCATGATGACCGGTTTGGGTGCGAAGATCTCTTTGATCTTTTTCAGCTGGTAGCCGATCTGCGGTGCCAGCAGGATCATGTCGTATTTAAAGCCCTCTGTATACAGGCGGCTGAGCGAGACGGCATCATAGTGAATGTCCATCGACAGCAGAGCTGCGGTTTCATTGAGTTTTTCGGCGAAGAAGGAAGTCGTCATGCCGCTGGTGCAGCTGAGCAGGACACTGGCGGTGCGGCGGCTGTTTTCGGCGATGAGACAGCTGATCATTTCCATGACCAGTTTCCTGGCATGGTCTTCGTCTTTCAGTTCAAAATGCAGAAAGAAAATGTTTTCACCATCGCATCTGCGGGTGAGCTGCAGTTCGCATATATCGCTTTCCAGATGATAGATGCGGATGCCTCCGCATGCTTTCTCTGTTTCTACGCTGATATAGTCTTCGTTTTCACGTTTCTTTGTATATCCCTGCGGTTCGATTCCTTCAAACCACTGCATGAGCATTCCGGCGTCCATAGTGTCGTCCTCCGCCTCTATTATGGCAGGTAATTTCTGTTCTTTGATGAGAATCTGTGCGAATTTTCAGGATGCGTGCGAATACACAATGCAGGAGGAAAATTTTATGAGCAAAATAGCAGAACTTCCGGAAAATGAAAAACCGCGTGACAAGGCGCTGCGTTTCGGCATGCGTTCTCTTTCCAACCGGGAACTGGTGGCGCTTCTTCTGCGCACGGGAGTCCGGGGAAAATCCGTACTGGAGACAGCCGAGGCACTGATCCTTGAGGCCGGCGGGATCGGCGGACTGGCAAGAATGGACCTGCAGGAGATGATGAAAACAGAAGGAATCGGACCGGTCAAGGCACTGCAGATCCAGGCCTGTTTTGAGCTTGCCCGAAGGAGTGCCATGATCCAGGTGCACAATGAGACGGTCATCGACAGTCCCGAGAAGATCGCAGAATGGCTGAAAGCGGAGATCGGCGCATCGATGCAGGAACAGTTTATGGCGGTCTATCTGGATACCGGCCATCATATCATCGCCAGCCGGACGCTGTTTGTCGGTACGATCGATACGTCTCTTGTCTATCCAAGGGAAATCTTCAGGTATGCACTGCTGTGCAGCAGCACCGATATCATGCTTGTCCACAACCATCCCGGCGGATCGCTGCAGCCGAGCATGAACGATATCGATCTGACCGGCAGGCTGATCAAAGCCGGACGGCTGATGGGGGTGCATGTGCTGGATCATATCATCGTCACCCAGACCGGTTTCTTTTCCTTTGCCCGGGAACAACTGATCGAAGAATGCTTTCCCGACAAAGACAAACAATGGTAAAATATCCTGTATGGATGCGGCGCATTTCCGCGTTTTCGTGTGCCTTGCAGGAGGACTGTTTTGCCTATGAAAAAGAAACTGATCACCGCTGTGCTTTCAGTGTGTATGATATTTTCCCTGACCGGCTGTACACCGGCCAGAAACGGTATTCTCTATACCGTCTATCCGATCGGCTGGCTGATCGAACGGCTTGCCGGCACCTATGTGACATCGGATTCCGTTCAGCAGGATCATATGATGGTCGAAATGGCACAGGTCCGCCAGGATCTGCCGTCCCTGCTCGAAAGCAGGGCGGTATTCTTCCATATCGGCGATCTGGAACCCTATATGCAGGTCTATGCCAAGGAAATCAGCGCATCGGGCATCAGCGTCAGCGATCTTTCATCGATGAATGCCGTCTATGCTTTTCAGCGCTATACGCAGATCGTTACCGACGGTGTCGTTTCCTTTGTCGAATCGCCGTATTACCGGTCCGAAGCCTTTGATTACGTCGATGTGAACAGTCTGGATCTGAATCTCTGGATGGATCCGATTGTCATGCTTTCCATGGCCAAGAACATCTGCGAATGGCTCAACCGGAACTACCCGGAACAGAGCGAGGTGTTCAATCAGAATCTCAAGCGTCTGGAAATGGATCTGATCAATCTCGATGCCCAGTATCAGGCCCTGGCGACTTCCCTGGTCAATAACGGCCAGCAGATCCGCTTTGTGACCATGACCGCAAGTTTCGGCAACTGGCAGAAGACCTACGGATTCCAGGTCTATCCGGTCATTCTTTCCAAATACGGCGTTCTGCCCAATGAGGAACAGCTTGATGTGATCAAGGCCAGGATCCTGGCCGATGATGTGCGCTATATCGTCTATGAACCGAATATGACGGAAGACATGATCGCGCTGTTTGACAGGCTTGAGAATGAACTCGGCCTGGTCCGGGTGGAACTATCCAATCTGTCCTCGCTGACCGAAAGCGAGGAACAGAACGGCAAGGACTACCTTTCTCTGATGTATGAGAATCTGAGTGTGCTGGAGACGATGAAAACGTCGTATGCAGCCCAGTGAGGAGACGTATAAGATGAAAAAACTGTTACTGACAGACGGCAACTCAATGCTGTTTCGGGCATACTACGCTACGGCATACGGCAGACCGATGACGACAAAGCAGGGTCTGCCGACCAATGCCGTATTCGGCTTTGTGCAGATGCTGCAGAAGGCCATTGAGACGGTGCAGCCGGATGCGATGCTGGTTGCCTTCGATGCCGGCAAGCATACATTCCGGCATGATATCTATCCGGAATACAAAGGCGGCAGAAAGCCGGCGCCGGATGATCTGGTGCCGCAGTTTGCCATGGTCCGCGATCTGCTCGATGCTTTTTCCATCCGGTGGGTGGAGATGAGCGATATCGAAGCAGATGATCTGATCGGTACGGTATCGAAGAAGGCATCGGATTACAGCACGACGATCCTGACCAGCGACCATGACATGCTGCAGCTGATCGACGATACGACGACCGTGCTGCTGATGAAGAAGGGCATTACCGAAATGGATGCCATGACCCCGCAGGCACTGCAGGAAGAAATGGGCATTGCACCCCTGCAGATCATTGACATGAAAGGTCTGATGGGCGATACGAGCGACAACATTCCGGGCATTCCAGGCATCGGTGAGAAAACCGCACTGAAGCTGCTGGCCGATTACGGAAGCGTCGAAGGTGTTCTTGCCCATGAGAATGAACTCAAAGGGGCATTGCAGAAAAAAATCATGGGCGGCCACGAAAGCGCACTGCTTTCCAAGCAGCTGGCGACCATCCGCCGCGATGTGGAAGTCGATCTGCCGCTGGAAGATCTGGCCTTTGCGCCGGATTATCCTTCCCTGATCCGCTTCCTGGAAACCCTGGATATGAATGCCCTGGCAAAGCGCTTCAGCGAAATCGCAGGACCTGAAGAAAAAGAGGAAGCCGTGAAAGAGACTGCCGGTACGGATACCGCGGTATCAACGATGCCTGTGAAAATGCTGCAGAAGCCCTGTGCCGTCTATATCGAGGCAAAAGGCGACAGCCGTGACAGCGAAGTACAGGGCATTGCCCTGTGCGACGGAACCGATGCCTGCTATATCACCCTGGCGGATGCCCTGCAGGATCAGGCCCTGTGTGCATATCTGCGGGATCCTGCCATTGCGAAGACCGGCTATGATACGAAAAAGAACATGCATCTGCTGAAGAATACAGGCATTGCGGTCTTCTACAGTGATGATGCGCAGATCCTTGCATCCCTGGCAGACTCGACCCTGACCAGCCCGGATAAGATCCGCTCCCGCTATGCATTCAATGAAACGGTGAAGACAGAGGATGTCTACGGAAAGACCGGAAAGCCTCTGCTGTTCATCGATCCGGCGCTGCAGTGCGCCCATGCCTGTCAGGAAGCCAGGAATATCCGGAATCTGATGGAAGAAACGATGCCGGTGATCATCGAAGAAGGCATGGAAAAACTCTACCGCGAGATTGAAATGCCGCTGATTCCGATCCTGTATGAAATGGAAGATATCGGGATCCGCTGCGATGCGGATGTACTGGATGAAATCGCAGTCCGGACAAAAGCACAGATGGATGCCGAACAGGAAGCCATCTATAAAGAAGCAGGCAGAGAGTTCAATATCAATTCACCCAAGCAGCTGGCAGAGGTCCTCTATGATGAGATGGGTCTGCCGGCCGGTAAGAAGAGAAGCACATCGGCAGAGGTGCTGGAAGAACTCAGCATCTATCCGGTCATCGCCCATATCCTGGCCTACCGGAAGCTTTCCAAGATCTACAGCACCTATGCGGAAGGTCTGAAGAAATATATCGCTTCCGACGGCCGCATCCATACGGTATATAACCAGGCGGCGACCCAGACCGGACGGCTTTCTTCCAGTGAACCGAATCTGCAGAATATCTCGGTACGGGATGAACAGGGCAAAGAGATCCGGAAAGCATTCCCGGCGGATGAGGGCTGTGTGCTGATCTCGAGCGACTACCACCAGATCGAACTGCGGATGCTTGCCCATATGGCCAATGAACCGGGACTGATCCAGGCGTTCAATGACGGCATCGATATCCATACCAAAACGGCAATGGATGTCTTTGACAAAACCGAAGACCAGGTGACGCCGGCAGACCGCCGTCAGGCCAAGACGGTCAACTTCGGCATCGTCTACGGCATCAGCGATTTCGGCCTTGCAAAGCAGCTGGGTGTCAGCCGCAGAGAGGCAGCGGAATTCATCGAGACATATTACCGGAAATATCCGGGTATCCGCACCTATATGAATTCGATCGTTTCTTTCTGTGAAAAGAACGGCTATGTTGAAACGCTCAGCGGCCGGCGCAGGGAAATCCCGGAGATCCGCGACAAGAACCGGATGGTACGGGAATTCGGCAGAAGGGCAGCGATGAATGCACCGATCCAGGGCTCGGCTGCCGATCTGATCAAGATCGCGATGATCAATATCGATAAAGCCATGAAGGAAGCCGGTGTGAAATCGAAGATGATCCTGCAGGTCCATGATGAACTGATCTTCAATGTACCGGAGGATGAAGTCGATCAGATGCTGGAGCTGATCCGGAAGGGCATGGAAGGCGCGATGGAACTGAAGGTGCCGCTCAGTGCGGAATCCTCCATCGGAAAAACATGGTACGAGGCAAAGTAAATGCCGGAACTGCCTGAAGTGGAAACGGTCGTACGGACCCTGGAACATCTGATCAGCGGCAGAAGGATCGAACATGTTGAGATCCGCTGGGCCGGCATGATCGAAAATGATCCGCAGGAGTTTGCACAGCGTCTGTGCGGACAGACATTCCGGAAATTCGAAAGAAGAGGCAAATACATCTTCTTCCGGATGGATGATGTGACCCTGATCTCCCATCTGCGGATGGAAGGCAAATATTATATTCAGAAACCGGAGGAACCGACCGACCGGCATATGCATGTCATATTTGATCTCGATGACGGAACGCAGCTGCGCTACCGGGATACGCGCAAATTCGGCAGAATGCGCATCGAAGACATTGATTATGACCGGATCTGTTTCCATGATCTTGGGCCGGAGCCGTTTGATGAGGCATTTTCACCGGCCTATATCCATGCATACCGCAAAGGCAGAACGATGCCGCTGAAGACACTATTGCTTGATCAGCATTTCGTAGCGGGCATCGGCAACATCTATGCGGATGAGATCCTGGCCGCATGCGGTCTGCGTCCGGGCAGATCATGTGCAAGGATCACAAGGAAAGATGAAGAAAACATCGTTCAGGAAACAAGACAGATCCTGAAGGCGGCGATTGCGGCCGGAGGTACGACGATCCGTTCGTATACTTCGCAGCTCGGTGTGACCGGGATGTTTCAGACGGAATGCACCGTGCATGAACAGAAGATATGTGCCCGGTGCGGACAGGAAATACATATGAAGCGCATCGGCGGCAGATCTTCGTATTACTGCCCGCGCTGTCAGAAATAAGAAAGAAGGAAAACCCATGCGCAGAATCGGAATGACAGGAACGATCGCCTCCGGAAAAACCAGTGCGGCGATTTTGCTGAAAAGACACGGCTATACCGTCTTCAACAGCGATCAGTATGCAAAGCTTGCGCTGCATGCGGGAAATCCCTGCTTTGCAAGACTGATTGAAGTACTGGGCAGGGAAGTGGCCGCGGATAACGGAGATATCGATCCGAAGAAGATGGCAGCCCGCATCTTCAGCGATGAACAGGCAAGGCTGCAGGTCAATGCCATCGTGCATCCCTATGTCCGGGAAGGAATGGAAAAGTTCTTTCAGGCAAGAAAGGAAGAACCGTTTGCCTTTGCCGAGGTGCCGCTGCTGTTTGAAGCGCATATGGAAGATGCCTTTGATGAGATCTGCGTCATCACCTGCGACAAGGATATTGCAGTGAAGAGGATGATGGAAGACCGTGAATATACCGAAGAAGAAGCACTGAACCGCTACAACAGCCAGATCGATCCGCAGATCCAGATCGAAAAAGCTGATAAGGTGATATACAACAACGGTACGCTGAGTGAGCTCAACAGCGAAGTGAACCGCTGGCTGCGGGAACTGAAGGAAAGGACGCGCTGATGGAAATCAAGGCAAAGGATACATACCGCATACAGCTATCCGGATCCCTGGGACAGGAACGGGTCTTTTCGCTGATGGAACTGTACCAGCCGCTGATCGGCCAGCCGGCAGTCATTGCCTATCTGACGATGGCGGCGGAGTGTTCCAATCACCGGACCCAGGATTCCTTCGGGCGGCTTCTGCAGCTGTGCGGCATGGACCCGCAGAGTTTTGACAGAGCCGTATCGAAGCTGGAGGAATATATGCTGGTACGGGTCTATGAAAAGTCATCCGAGACCAAGAGCAGTTTTGTCTTTGTGCTGCATCTGCCGATGAATGCGGCGGATTTCGGTTCGGCTGGAATCTATGTATCCAGATATATCCGGGCAGTCGGACAGAACAATTATGAAGCGACCTGCGACCGTCTGCTGGCCGGCAATGTTTCGCTGCAGGGCTATAAGGATATTACAAGGCAGATCGTGCATGTCAATGTACCGGAGGAACAGGCACCGGTGCAGTATACGCATCTCAAGCCGAAATACAACTTCGCCGATGATGATTCGATCGTCTTTGACTATGACGCGTTTATCCGCAAAGCATCGGATATCGTCTTTCCCCTGGCCAGCCGGACCAATGAGAATCTCGAACTGATCGGCAGACTTGCGACGGTATACGGACTGACAGTGCAGCAGATGGTGCGTCTGGTCGGGTCATGTTCGAATCTGAGCGAAGGAACGATCGATACCGAGCGTCTGCGCACCCTTGCCGCAAAGGCAAGATCCGAGGCAGATCCTTCTGCCGATCCGTATGAAATGGCACCGAAGTCATTCCTGCAGAGCCGGATGAACGGACGGCCGGTCACGATGGTCGATGCCAAGACGCTGGAATACCTCAGTGTGACCATGCGTTTTCCTTCACCCGTGATCAATGTCATGGTCGAGTATATACTCAATATTTCCGGCAACCGGCTGCCGAGGAATCTCGTCGAATCGATTGCCGGCACATGGGCCAGGGAAGGCATTGCGACAAAGGAAGATGCCCTCAAGGCAGCCAAAAAGGGAATTGCCGAAAAGAACGGACGCAGTGCCATGGTAACGATCGAAGCGCCGCAGTTTATCAAAGATGCGGCAAGAGGCATTGAAGTGGAAGAGGAAAAAGCTTCGCAGGAAACGATCGAACGCTTCAACCGCAGAATGAACAGGGCAAAGGACTAGGATATGGAACAGCAGCTCAAACGAATCAATATCATGGAATCCCCGCAGCCTTCCGCAGAGGAAAAGCAGCAGCTGTCTGCTTCTCTGCTGGAGGAACCGAAGGTGAAGGCACTGATCAAAGACGGATATATCTCCGCCAAGACGGTCATGAAATCACCCTACAGACTCCAGGCATGGCTGCATGCGCTTTCTCCGTGCATCCGCTGTGCGGGACTGAATATGTGCGGACAGAAGACAAAGGGCTACTTCATGAATCTGATCGATGACGGAATGATCCGGGAGGAACTCACTCCGTGCAAATACATGAAAACAAAGCTGAAGGATGAAGCCCACTGTGCCAATTTCACTTACAGCGACATAAGCCCGAAGTACCGGAGTATCGGCTTTTCTTCCATTACCGCACGGGATGGCGGTGATGCTTATCTCAATACGGTCATGAAACTGCAGGACCTGTTTGAAGAAGGAAAGGGAGCCTATATCTACGGTCCCATGGGCACGGGAAAGACGTATCTGGCAGCCTGTGCAGCCAATGATGCGGCAAGGCAGGGAAAGAAATGCGCATTCCTGCACTGGCCTTCGTTTACCGCAAAGATGCAGTCTCTGGTCAAAACCGGCGAATGGGAAGAAACGGTCCGGAAGATGACCTATGTCGGTTTTCTGGTCATCGATGATATCGGGGCGGAAAGCATCAGCGAATGGAACCGCGACCAGATCCTGCAGCCGATCCTGGTATACCGCTATGAACATGATCTGCCGGTTTGGTTCACATCGAACTATGATCCGGATACCCTGACGGTGCATTTTACTTATACCAAAAACAAAAACGATGAAACGGGTGCACAGCGGGTCATGGAGCGGATCCGGCATATGGCCGAAGCGGTACCGCTGAGCGGAAATGACCGGCGCAACACCCTTTAAACAGAAAGCCTGGAATGATATGATGAAAGAGCAATCGGAGGTAGAACCCATGGTCAGAAAAATCGGTGTACTGACATCCGGCGGCGATGCGCCGGGAATGAATGCGGCCATCCGTGCCGTAACAAGAATTGCATTGAACAACGGCGTTGAAGTCGTCGGCGTCCGGAACGGATACCGCGGACTTCTCGAAGAATCATTTATTTCCATGAAGAGAACGGATGTCTCGGATATTCTTGACCGGGGCGGAACAAAGCTCGGCTCAGCCCGTCTGCCTGAATTCAAGGAAGAAGCAGTGCAGGACGAATGCATCCGCAATATGAAGCGGGCCGGCATCGATGCGCTTGTCGTTATCGGCGGCGACGGTTCCTACCGCGGCGGTCTGGCATTGACAAAGAAGGGCATCAACTGTATCGGTCTGCCCGGCACGATCGACAATGATATTCCGGGTACGGATTTCACGATCGGTTTCGATACGGCACTGCGCACCTGTGTCGAGAATGTCGATAAACTGCGCGATACATCCAGTTCCCATCACAGATGTTCGATCGTCGAAGTCATGGGCAATCACTGCGGCGACCTGGCATTGTATACAGCGATCTCCTGCGGTGCGGAAATGGTCATTACACCGGAGACCGGCTATAACGAACTGGAAGTGCTGGAGCGTTTAAGATATCTTGGCGATGCGGTCCGGAAGAACCATGCGATCGTCATCATTTCCGAAAAGATCTGCGACGTAGACGCACTGGCCAAGAAGGTATCTCTGCATACCAATTTCTCCGGAAGGGCAACAGTACTGGGTCATATTCAGAGAGGCGGATCGCCGACTGCGAATGACAGAATGCTCGCAAGCAGAATGGGTGAGAAGGCAGTCGATCTTCTGATGGAAGGCATCGGCGGACACTGCGTCGGCATTATCGACAACGAGATCTGTTCCATGCCGATCGATGAAGCATTGAGCAGACCCAAGAAGAACAGAAAAGCTCTGTACAGACTGTTCGACAGACTGGTATAGCAATGATCAGGACAGTACCGCAGATTGCGGTGCTGTTTTTGTTTTGAGCGGAAGTGCTGGCTTCGCAGATGCAGGAAGTCGTGTTTTCTGATCATTTACAGAAAATATAAGAACACAGGAAACAGTTTCATCGAAAACAAAAAGAGCAGCCGGATGGAAATCAGATCCCGGCTGCACATTGTGCAATATTAAGACTGCTGTTTTTTCTTTCGTGCCTGTTCAATGATGTCATTGATATTGTCGGCGTTTACAAGATCAGGATACTTCCGGTCGATTTCCAGAATGGATTCCTTTGCCTGCAGTTCTTCTGTCATCTGCGTTTCAAAGAGCATTTTGAGATCCGGGCTGGTCAATGCTTTTTCAAGAATGGACCGTGAATAATCATCAACCTTGTCCCAGGAACCATAAAGATCAATCATGGCTTTGTCGATCATCGGGAAGCTGATGGGATCGCCTGCCAGCTGATGTGCATAAAGAACTCCGACGATATCTGAAAGATCTGCTTTATAACGCCTGCCTGAAACCAGTTTCATAAAAAAATTAACGGCGGAAACCCACTTGCTTTAGCAGGTGGGAGGAGCCGCTTTCTCCTTTCTTAGCCTTGCTCGGCTATATACTTTTCGATGGTTGCTGATGATACTTCTCCAATGCTGCAGGCAAAGTATCCGTCTGACCAGAAGAATAGCTTATAGCACGCTTTACAAAGCTGTCGATGCTATTTTGCAACAATGCTTTTCTATACTTTGTAACAAGTACGATATGCACTTTAAGATTGTATTTACGTCTGTTTCTGCGAGTATAGCGGTTTTGCATATAATTAGTTCTTCCTGTCGTATATTGACTAAACCCACATTATAATAATAAATAGTGAAATACAATGAAGGGAGGTGTTATTGATGCAAATCACTACTACTGCAAAGATTCAGGTCCAGGCTGCACCCGAGCAGCGTGAGCTGTTAGATGTTACTATGGACACTTATCGCAGCGCGTGTAATTTTGTGGCAAATTACATCTTCCAGACGCACGACTTAAAGCAGTTTTCGCTTAATAAGGCATTG
>CADABS010000049.1 GCA_902786245.1 uncultured Erysipelotrichaceae bacterium | reverse complement strand
TGTGGCGGACCGCACATGCGCCTCTGGGCGCAGCCAGTAATATGAGGGCTAACAGCCCGTATTGTGAAAAACCACCAGCTTAGCTGGTGGATGATTATTCCGCAATTGGAGTTAGTGTACTAAAACTGATATAATGCTCTTCATAAAGAGGTAATTGCCTATGATTGACAAGAGGCTTATGAATCTCATCAGAGAGAGCAGGAAATACATCTTTGCGAATGTATTTGTGCAATGGATCTCTCTGCTTGCCAATATTGTATTTATCTATGCGGTTTCGACAACGCTGGGTGCGCTGTATCAGGGAGTATCCGGCGGATATCTTGCCGTATTTGCATTGATGTGCGGTACCGGAGCCATAGCCATGCGCTATATCTGTACAAGGGCGTCGGCGCATTTTTCCTATATGTCTTCCCTGACTGTCAAAAAGACGCTGCGGGAGAAGATCTACAGAAAGCTGCTGCGGCTGGGTCCTTCCTACAATGAACAGATCAATACTTCTGAAGTTGTGCAGACAGCCGTGGAAGGCGTGGATCAGCTGGAAACATATTTCGGTTCCTATCTGCCGCAGTTCTTCTATGCAATGCTTGCACCGCTGACCCTGTTTGCGGTACTGACATTCATTGACTGGCGGGCAGGACTGGTACTGCTTGTATGTGTACCGATGATTCCCGTATCGATCATCATCGTGCAGAAATGGGCAAAGAAACTGCTCTCAAAGTACTGGGGACAGTATACCGAGATGGGAGATACCTTCCTGGAAAATCTGCAGGGACTGACGACATTGAAAATCTATCAGTCGGATGAGCGGCAGAATGAAGTCATGAATGAACAGGCAGAGAAGTTCCGGCAGATCACGATGCGGGTGCTGATCATGCAGTTAAACTCCATATCCATGATGGATCTTGTCGCCTATGGCGGTGCAGCGCTGGGCATGATCGTTGCCATCCGCCATTTACAGAACGGACTGCCTCTGTACGGGTGTCTGATGGTGATCTTCCTCTCAGCGGATTTCTTTCTGCCGATGCGGCAGCTGGGAAGTTTCTTTCATATCGCGATGAACGGCATGGCTGCTTCGGATAAGATCTTTGCGTTCCTGGAACTGGAAGAACCGCAGAAAGGCACTGTAACGGAAGTGAACGGCAGATTCCTGCAGGTACGCAATCTGACATTCAGTTATGACGGTGTACGGAACGTACTTGATAACGTGAACCTGTCAATCGGTGAGCACAGCTGCACGGCAGTTGCCGGTGAGAGCGGATCGGGCAAATCGACCCTGGCCGCAATCTTTGCCGGCAGGCACAGGAATTATGAAGGTTCGGTCATGATCGGAGACAGAGAAGTCACGGAAATCGATGAAGATACCCTGATGCATATTCTGTCCTATGTCGGTTCCGGTGCATATCTGTTTAAAGGAACGGTCCGGGAGAATCTGAAGATGGCAGATCCGGACGCATCGGATGCACAGATGTGGCAGGTACTGGAGAAGACACGGCTGGCGGATTATCTGAAAGAACAGAACGGACTGGATACGGAACTGCTGGAAAAGGGATCCAATCTTTCCGGCGGACAGAGACAGCGACTGGCCATTGCCAGGGCATTGATGAGAGATTCGGATATCTATATCTTTGATGAAGCTGCTTCCAATGTCGACATGGAAAGCGAAGAGCAGATCATGGAAGTCATTCATGAACTCAGCTTGACGAAGACCGTTGTTCTGATCACGCACCGCCTGGCCAATGCCGAAAATGCACAGAAGATCTATGTACTGGATGCGGGCTGCCTGAAAGAACAGGGAAGCCATGATGAGCTGATGAAAGCAGACGGTCTGTACAGCACGATGTACAATGCCCAGATGAAACTGGAGCGGTACGGAATGGAGGCACAGTCATGAAGAGAAGCAATCTGAATATCATGGCAAGACTGGTGAAACTGGTCAGACCTCTGAGAGGATATATGATTCTGGCAGTCACGATGGGTACGCTTGGCCATCTGTGTGCGACATTCATCATGATCTTTGCGGCATATGCGGTGCTGCATGCACTGGGCAGAAGCGCTCCGCTGTCAATGACATGGCTGTTTGTATGCATGGTTCTGTTTGCGGCCGTCAGGGCAGTGCTGAAATATGCGGAACAGGGATGCAATCACTATATTGCATTCCGGTTGCTCGCACTGATCCGCGATCATGTGTTCAAAGCACTGCGCAGACTCTGTCCGGCAAAGCTGGAAGGCAGAGACAAAGGCAATCTGATTTCACTGATCACTTCGGATATCGAACTGCTGGAAGTGTTCTATGCCCATACCATTTCTCCGGTATGCATTGCCGTTCTTTATACAATCGTGATGGTTGCGTTTATTTCGCATTACAATCTCAAACTGGGCATTCTGGCACTGCTGTCGTATCTTGCCGTCGGCATTGCACTGCCGCTGATTGCGGACAGACGCAGCGGAGATACCGGTATGCATGTACGGGAAAAAGCCGGCGCACTGAGCACGCATGTGCTTGATTCAATGCGGGGGCTCAATGAAATCATCCAGTACGGCTATGGTGAAGAAAGAATCAGCAAGATGGAAGAGACGACCGATGAACTGCTGGAATGGCAGGAGACCGACCGCAGGAACGCCGGCAGAAACATGGCAGCTGCGGGAGTTCTGATCACCCTGTTTGATATTCTGATGTTGGCATCAGGTATCTTCCTGTACTGGAAAGGGGAGATGAACTTCAGCGGCATTCTGATCACCACAGCAGCCATGATGAGTTCATTCGGTCCGGTCAGCGCATTGGCTGCGCTGGGAACGACCCTGCAGAATACATTTGCGGCCGGCAACAGAGTTCTGGATATTCTGGATGAAACACCGGTGACACCGGATATCACCGGAAAGGAAAAAACAGAATTTCACGGCGCAGCGGCAGAGAATATTACATTTGTCTATGAAGACGAAGAAGTACTGAAGGATTTCAGTCTCCATATCGAAGAAAACAGAATTACCGGAATCATCGGAAAATCCGGTTCCGGCAAGTCAACGCTGTTAAAGCTGCTCATGCGCTTCTGGGAAACAAAGCAGGGATCGGTCCGTATCTCTGATAAAGATATCAATGAAATCAATACGGCAGATCTCAGAGACATGGAAGGATATATGACCCAGGAAACCTATCTGTTCCATGACACCATTGCGAACAATCTGCGCATCGCAAAACCGGCCGCATCGGATGAAGAAATCCGGGAAGCATGCCGGAAAGCATCCATTGATACATTCATCGAAAGCCTTCCCAACGGCTATGATACCCAGGTCGGTGAACTGGGAGATACCCTGTCGGAAGGCGAGAAGCAGAGAATCGGCCTTGCCCGTGTCTTCCTGCATGATGCGCCGTTCATCCTGCTGGATGAACCTACCAGCAACCTCGACAGCCTCAATGAAGGCGTCATTCTGAAGTCACTGAAAGAAGCAGGCACAGGCAGAACGATCGTGCTTGTGTCCCATCGTCCGTCCACCATGCGCATTGCGGATATTACCTGTTCGGTGGAGAACGGCAGAGTCAGCTGATATGAACAGTGAATATGTCATACGGATCATCGCTTATACTGCATTGATGAATACCTGCGGCTTTGTTCTGTTCATGGCCGATAAATACAAAGCAAAAAAGCATACATGGCGGATCCCGGAACAGACACTGTTTATCGTATCGGCGATGGGCGGCTGTTTCGGTTCGCTTACCGCTATGTATCTGTTTCACCATAAAACAAGAAAGACAATGTTCAGATTCGGTATTCCGTTTCTGTGTATTGTCTGGATTGCACTGGTCTTCTGGATGTACAGAATGGCATTCTGAAAACTGATATCAGTTAAACTTATGAATCACATCGGAATCTAAAATTGTTCCGGATGTGATTTTTTTCTATTCTTTCAGTGTAAAAACAAGGAGGCCCGGTATGAGCAGAGTATTGACAGTTTACTATTCCAGAAAAGGTGAGAATTATTTCGGCGGAAGTATCCGTTCGATTGCTAAGGGAAATACGGAAAGAATCGCAGAATACATCCGGAACGCAGTCGGCGGCGATCTGTTCGAACTGGAGACAGTCCGTGAATATGCAAAGGATTATCACGAATGCACAGAGGAAGCGATGGCAGAAAAGAAAAACAATGCCAGACCGGCACTGAAGAAACTGCCGGAAAGCATTGATGCGTATGACACGATTTTCCTTGGCTATCCCAACTGGTGGGGAACTGCACCGATGGCAGTCTTTACATTCCTTGATGCGTTTGATTTCTCCGGTAAGACGATCGTTCCTTTCTGCACCAATGAGGGCAGCGGCATGGGCACAAGTGAAAAGGATATCCAGAAGGAATGCCCCGGCGCCAGGGTCGTATCCGGACTCTCAATCCGCGGATCTGAAGCGGAAAGATCGGAAGCGAAGACAGCTGCCTGGGCAGCACAGAATCTGAAATAAGACAGTCAGGAGGACACAGATTATGATGAACGATTTTTCATTCCAGAACACGACCAAAGTGCATTTCGGCAGGGAAGCACTCTCAAAACTCTCCTCAGAAGTAATCAGATACGGAAACAGAGTTCTGCTGGTCTATGGCGGAACCTTTCTGAAGCAGTGCGGTCTGTACGATAAGATCGTCAGTGAACTGAAAAAAGAAGATATTGAAATTTTTGATTATGACCTGGTCAAACCCAATCCCCGTCATACGGATATCAATATCGGCGGAAAGATGTGCAGAGACAATGATATCAAATGTGTCATCGGAATCGGCGGCGGTTCTGCCATTGACTCTGCTAAGGCAATCGCTGCACTGGCCGTCAGTGACACAGAAAACTGCTGGGATCTGGTGGAAGCGAAAAAACCGATTATGAAGGCACTTCCGGTTTTTGCAGTACCTACCATGGCTTCTACCGGATCTGAGATGGACGCGAGCTGCGTCATTTCCAATCTTGAAACGGAAGAAAAGAAGGGATATAACGGTCCGGCCATCCGTCCTGCAGTGACCTTCGATGACCCGGTAAATACCTTTACCGTTCCTGCATATCAGACCGCATGCGGTTCAGTGGATATCATGTCCCATACCATCGATACCAAGTATTTCTCAAAAGATGACAAGATGGATATGCTTTACAGAATGATGGACGAGCATCTCAAAACAGTCGTGAAATGGGCGCCTGTCGCATATACGGAACCGGATAACTATGAAGCGCGCTCCAACCTGATGTGGGCGGCAGCCTGGGCGCTCAACAGTTTCATGACCTGCGGCGTCCGTCAGGCAGCGAGCGTGCACGCGATGGAACATGAGCTCTCCGCTGTCTACGACATGGTTCACGGGCATGGCATCGCGATCCTGACACCGCGGTGGATGCGCTATATCCTCAATGAGGAAACCGCACCGCAGATTGCCAGAATGGCATATAACGTATATGAAATTGATAAAGACACACCGGTGATGGAAGCGGCAGAAAAGGCTATCGAATGCACCGAAAAACTCTTCTTTGAAACACTCGGTCTTAAAAGCAGACTGTCCGACTTCGGCATTGATGATACCCGGTTTGAGGAAATGGCGAAGAATGCATGCGGCGAAAGAGGCGTAATCAGAGGCTTTGTTGATCTGACACCGGAAGATGTTGTCAATATTTACAGAATGTGTCTGTGAGAAAGGAAATCAGATGGAACAGTTTGAATTCATCAAAAAGAATTTCGGCTTCGGCTGCATGCGTCTGCCGATGAAAGACGGCGAAGTGGATCTTGAAGAAACAAACCGGATGGTCGATTATTTTCTGGATCACGGCTTCAATTATTTCGATACCGCCCATGGCTATATTCAGGGCAAAAGCGAACTGGCATTAAAGGAGTGTCTGACAAAAAGATATCCGCGGGACAGATATGTCCTGACCGATAAGCTGACAACCAGTTTCTTCAACAAAGAAGAGGATATCAGACCGCTGTTTGCGTCGCAGCTTGAGGCATGCGGCGTGGATTACTTTGATTTTTATCTCATGCATGCGCAGAATTCAAAGATTTTCGAAAAGTACAAGAGATGCAGAGCGTATGAAACGGCGTTTGAACTGAAGAAAGAAGGGAAGATCAGACACGTCGGCATTTCCTTCCATGACAAGGCTTCTGTCCTGGATCAGATTCTGACCGAATATCCTGAAATTGAAATCGTTCAGATCCAGTTCAATTATCTGGATTATGAAAGTGCATCCGTTGAATCGCGCAAGGTGTATGAAGTCTGTGTGAAACATGACAAGCCTGCAATCATCATGGAACCGGTCAAGGGCGGCAATCTTGTCAGGCTTCCGGAAGAGGCACAGAAGATCATTGATGCACTTCACGGCGGTTCCAATGCAAGTTATGCGATCCGGTTTGCGGCAAGCTTTGCGCATAACCGCATGGTTCTTTCCGGCATGAGCAATCTGGAACAGATGAAGGATAATGTATCCTTCATGGAAAACTTTGAACCCCTCAATGAAACCGAGATGGATGCCCTGAAGAAGGTATGCAGTGTATTCAATTCCAAGAATATGATTCCATGCACATCCTGCCGCTATTGTATTGAGGAGAGTTCCTGTCCGAAGAAAATACTGATTCCGGATATGTTCTCCAATTACAATACGAAAAAGACATTCGGCGACTGGAATGCGGATTATTATTACAGCAATGTACTGACTCTCTCCAACGGCAGGGCAAGTGACTGCATCAGATGCGGCAAGTGTGAACGGGTTTGTCCCCAGCATCTTCCAATCCGCGATCTTCTTGTGCAGGTTGCCGGCGAATTTGAAAAATAATACAGAAATCAGAAAAAGAGCAGTATCACACGAATGCGATACTGCTCTTTGATTATTCACCTGCTTCCGGCAGACAGTGCATATGGGTCGTACCGAGTACTCTGAATCCCTCTGCCTGGCCTTTCATGGAGCGTATGCCGAAGTCATAAGCCCGCAGTTTCAGATACAGAGAGATGGAAGAGATATCCGGACATCCCTCCGGAAACTGACTCTTGTGGCATCCGAAGATGGCATGATACTGCTGAGACAGATAGGATGCTGTTTTGACATAGCGGTTGGGCTTTGCGGTCATATAGAAGGCAATTGCCTGTACCGGTGCACTTTGGGCACCGTATTGTGCCATGATTTCTTTAAATGGCGCGAAGAATGCAACTGTCCTGGCAGCGGTGCCGGTATTGAGATGATCGATATGGCATTCGCTGATCACCGAAGGATCCGGAGCGAAAATGATATCCGGCTTCTTTTCACCGATGATTATTGCCAGTGCGCTGCGCAGATCTTCCGGTTTGTAGAAACCTCCGTCACAGAACCCTAAGAATGTTACATCGGTGACGCCCAGTGTTCTGGCGGATTCGATGGATTCCTGTTTCCGGATTTCGATCAGTTCTTCCGGAGCAGTGCCTTGCGGGGCATTGTTCAGCCCGTATCTGCCGTCGGTGCAGATGACAAAGCAGATTTCTTTGCCGGCCTGGTGCAGAGCGGCAATGGTTCCGCCGGCACCGATTTCAATGTCATCCGGATGCGGTCCGATGAACATATACTTCTGAAAAGATTCGATCTTCGGTACCGGTGCGGCAAATTTCAGAATCGTTTTCGTCAGACTCATGCGGTCTTCTTCCTTTTCTCCAGTTCTGTGCAGATGCGTTCGTATTCCGCTTCATCAAGAATATATTTCTTCTGATACAGGACATAGGACGCAAACATCAGTGCCAGAGGCAGAACCGTCATGACCAGAAGCAGTCCGTTGGACTGACTGTGCTGTACACCGGTGAGCAGTTCCGTAATGGCATCGGCTTTGGCTTCAGCGCTGATCTCACCGGCATTGGCTGCCTGTTCATACTGTGAGATGCCGTTGGTGTATTTCAGGATGCCGAAGGCGATATAGGTCAGGTTGGCAATGGCGACTGTCAGCGCGGATGCCATTTTGGTCAGGAACGGCCGCAGGGAACCGATGATGCCTTCGTCTCTGACGCCGTGTTCATATTCGTTGTATTCGACAGTGTTCATGATGGAAATCATCATGATCAGATAGAAGCCGTACTGGCCGAAGTTTGCCAGCATGTATCCGGCGGTCAGGATGATAAAGCTGATATTGGAAGGCAGCGGCAGGAAACCGGCCGCAATCATGATCAGATATCCGGCAAAGCCGATGATCATGAGCCAGCGCATCAGTTTCTTTCTGCCCAGTTTCTTCGAAATGGCAGGGTAGAAAATCATCAGGAAGGCAGTAACCATCATGCCCAGCATCTGGAACATCGTGAAGAATACGCCTTTATAGCCGTATTCGACATAGATATAGGTCTGGCCGATGCCGGAAAGAACGATGCCGTTGCCGATCTGCTGGAGCAGGAAGATGACTGCGATCCAGATCAGCTGATGGTTGCCGGTAATGGTGCTGATGATCTTTTTAAAACTGACCGGCGGAGCAGGTTCATCATTGGCGTTTCTTTCTTCGGTGACGCCGAAGATCGTAAAGGCAAGAAACAGCGGGCCGAGGATCGCTGCACCGAGGGCAACGATGCCGTAGGCAGTAACCGCGTTTCCGCCGATGGCACTGTCACCGGCTGTAAACAGCGGAATCAGGGAAGCCGCCAGCATGCCGCCGATACCGGCAAACAGCGTCGCTCTGGAAGTGAACTTGTTTCTTGTGTCTGCGTCCGAACTCAGGGCAGGGACCATGCCCCAGTAGGAAATATCATGCATGGTGTAGGTGATGCTGTAGGCAAAATACATCAGTCCGAAGAAGCGGACAAATGCCCAGCCCTGCAGGTTCGTATTGAACATCGCATAGATGACCAGCGATGTCGTGAGAATGCCGATCAGCAGCCAGGGCTTGAATTTGCCCCATTTCGTTCTGGTTCTTTCGATGATGTTGCCCATGATCGGGTCATTGAGCGCATCGAATACACGGGCAGCTACCATGATTGCAGTGATGGCGGACAGCTGGGCAGCGTCCAGATTTCTGGTAAACAGCACGAATGTCAGCAGGTAGCTGGTGACAAGATTGTACATGATGTCCCGTCCGACCGTGCCGAGCGGAAACATGATCAGATTCTTCTTAGTGATTTTTTCGTCATTATGCATGAGAGAACTCCTTAAACTATTAACTATTATCCCCCGTTTTCAATGATTCTGACAATACAGAAAAAGATACGGAAACGGTTCCCGTATCTTCTCAGAAGTATTTGCAGTCTTCCAGTTTTCTTTTGATGCCGTTCAGTACGACATATCCTTCTTCCGGATCGTCATGGACGATGTAGCGAGGTGTCGGTTCGCCGGGAACAGCCGGCATGTCTTCATCCGGTCTGAACTCTTCGGGTCCGGGATGATAGTGTCCGTACTGTGTCTCACAGGTTATATCGTTTTCGCGGCGGATGTAATGGCCGTCATGGGCGATGGTCGGTCTTCTGACTTTGATCAGTGCAGCACTTGCGGCTGTGAACAATGTCAGGATGACGGCTGCCCAGGCAATGATGATCAGAACAGTCATCAGTCTTTCATGCTTTCAGCGACACCTTTGGCCAGTCCTGCAAGTCCCTGCAGTTCGGAAGGGATGATGATCTTGGTGGCCTGACCGTTGGCAGCTGCCTGGAAGGCTTCGAGACTCTTGAGCTTAATTACGGCATCATCGGCACCGGCCTCTTTGATTGCCTTGAGACCTTCGGCAGTTGCGTTATGCACTGCCTTGATGGCTTCAGCCCGGCCTTCAGCTTCCCGGATTTCCTTTTCTTTCTGCGCTTCGGCAGCCAGGATGGTTGCCTGTTTCTGTGCTTCTGCTTCCAGAACGGCGGATTCCTTGCGGCCTTCTGCGGTCAGGATCATGGACTGTTTTTCACCTTCCGCAGTCAGGATGGCAGCTCTCTTTTCGCGTTCTGCCTTCATCTGCTTTTCCATCGCTTCACGGATGGCTGCGGGCGGCTGGATGTTCTTGAGCTCGACTCTGGTAACTTTGATGCCCCAGGGGTCAGTCGCATTGTCGATGACCTGCAGCATCTGCGAGTTGATGGCTTCTCTGGATGTCAGCGTTGCGTCCAGTTCCATGTCGCCGATGATGTTGCGCAGGGTGGTGGCGGTCAGGTTTTCCATGGCCATGATCGGATTTTCCACACCGTATGCGTAATCATGCGGGTTCATGACTTTGAAGTAGACGACCGAGTCGATCTGCATCGTGACGTTATCCTTGGTAATGACCGGCTGCGGGGCAAAGTCTGCGACCTGTTCCTTGAGCAGGACTCTGCGGGTGATATGGTCAACCACCGGTATTTTGAAATGCAGGCCGGCATCCCATGTATCAAGGTATTTGCCGAGTCTTTCCACGACATATGCATTTTCCTGCGGTACGATGTTTGCGCAGGAGAAAACCAGCGCGGCAACGAGCAGAATGACGACTGCCCAGATAATGAAATTAACAATTGCAGGCATTAATGATCCTCCTTAATTCTGTTCTGTAAATTTTCGGGAAGGTATTTCCCGTTTCTATTATGCGCCTTTACGCATTCGGTTAACAAGTATTCGATCTGGCCGTTGACGGAGCGGAAGTCTGCCTCAGCCCATCTTGCAAGTTCTTCATAGAGCTTTCCGCTCAGCCGCAGGGGAATCTGTTTTTTATCGGCCATCAGTACAGCGAACCGCTGTTGACAACCGGCTGTGCGTCATGATTTCCGCACAGGACGACGAGCAGATTGGATACCATGGCAGCTTTGCGTTCCTCATCCAGTTCTACTGTGTTGTTTTCGCTCAGTCTCGACAGGGCCATTTCCACCATGCCTACGGCACCGTCAACGATCATCTTTCTTGCGTCGATGATGGCGCTTGCCTGCTGTCTCTGCAGCATCACTGCGGCGATTTCCGGGGCATAGGCGAGATAGGTGATTCTTGCGGCGATGATCTCAATGCCGGCATTGTCGACATGTTTCTGGATTTCTTCCTTGATGCGTTCTGCGACAATGGTCGAAGATCCGCGCAGGCTGCCGTCATCGGCGATGCCGTCGCCGGTCGTGTCGACATTCGGAGCCATATCATAGGGATACAGACGGACGATATCGCGCAGAGCGGTATCGCACATCAGAGAAAGATATTCTTTGTAGTTATCGACATTGAATACCGCTTTGGCAGTATCCGTGATCCGCCAGGTAACAGCGATGCCGATTTCAACCGGGTTGCCCAGAACATCATTGATCTTCTGCTTGTTGTTGTTCAGTGTCATGACCTTCAGAGAAAGCTTCTTGCTGGGAAGGTCCACGGACTGGGAAGCCGACTCTGTCTGGCCGGTCAGAAGATTCCGGACATCGCCGCTCTGCGAGAGCTTGGTGCGGGAAGCGGGATTGATGGAAGTACAGAAGGGATTGACGAAGTAGAATCCTTCTCCCTTCAGGGTGCCGATGTATTTTCCGAACAGGGTCAGCACCAGGGCTTCCTGCGGCTTCAGGACCTTCAGTCCGCAGAGCAGGATCCAGCCGAACAGGATCCACAGGATGCAGGGAAGTATCAGGATCGAGTCTCTCGAAACAGAAACGATAAATCCGATGACAGCGAGTATATAGAGAACAATAACCATCAGCAGTATCATCATGCCGTTTTTCCGGCCGTGCAGTACTTTTTCATTCATAGTGAATTTCCTCCGTTGATATCATTATGATATCATTTTGAAAGTTTGTAAAGAGAATGCATGGAATGTATGCAAATCCGGCATAGATATAAGCATGTTCAATCATGACAACAGGTTTCAATATCTATATAATTTGTTCATGTAAAAGAAGGAGATTTTAACAGGTATGAGTGAAGTAGTGCTGGAAGCACGGCATATGAAGAAAATCTATAATTACAACACAAGCAATGAATTTGAAGCTCTGCACGATATCAATTTCCAGGTGTTCAAGGGCGATTTCGTCGCGATCATGGGACCCAGCGGAAGCGGCAAGTCGACATTTATCAATAACATCTCGACCATTGACCTGCCGACAGCCGGAAAGGTATTCATCAATCAAAAAGAAGTGCGTTCCATGTCTTCCAATGAGATCGGAAGATTCAGATACCAGAACCTCGGTTTTATCTTCCAGGATTTCAACCTGCTGGATACGCATACGATGTTTGAAAACATTGCCATGCCGCTGTCGCTTGCGCATGTGGGCAAAGATGAGATCTACAGCCGGGTCAATGAACTGGCAGAACAGATGGATATCGCTCATCTGCTGAATAAATATCCGAATGAATGTTCCGGCGGTCAGCGTCAGAGAGCGGCGATCTGCCGGGCGCTGATCAACCGGCCCCATATCATCGTCGCCGATGAGCCGACCGGAAACCTCGACAGTAAGAACAGTTCGGAACTGATGAAGATCCTGCAGAAGCTGAACAGTGAAGACGGTGTAACGATCGTCATGGTTACCCATGATCCGCTGATTACTTCCTATTCCTCCAGACTCGTCTATATCAAAGACGGAAATATCGAAACGGTCCTGGATAAGGGAGATCTGACCCAGGATGAATACTTCTAGAAGATCGTTGAAATCAATTCAGCTGAATCCAGGGAGATCCTGCAGGCATGATTCTGCGCGACGCAATGCGTTCTCTGAGGGACGGGTTCTCCAGATCGTTCTTTTACTGGCTGACGCTGTTTCTCACAACGCTGTTTATCTATCTGTTCTTCCATATCATGATGAGCGATCCGGAAACAGCAAGTCTGCTTACTTCGAAGTCGGATGTCATCGCAACGGCGGTGACGGTTGCCGTGATCGTGATATGCATGATTGCCATTCTGTTTGCCAATGACTTCTTCGTCAAGCAGAAGGCGAAAGAACTGGCGGTGCGTCTTGTCTGCGGAGCAACTGCTTTTCAGCTGGCAGTGTATCTGCTGCTGCAGACGCTCGTACTTCTTGTCATTGCGATACCTCTGGGTATCTTTACCGGAAATGCCCTGATGCCTGTGCTGAGCAGGATCATCAGTTCCCTGATGGGTACTTCTTTTGAAATGTCCGTAACACCGGATGCCAATCTGATGTCGTTCTCGATCATCGGCTTCTCGGTATTCTGGATCCTGATGCTCAATCTGAGCTTTGCCCTGCGTACCGGCGCGGGTCTGATGCTGAACAACTCGATCATGACCCAGTCTGCCCAGGCACCTGTGCTCCGTCTGCGCAATGTTCCGGATGCGGTGAAGAATGTCATTCTGACAGCGGTCTGGTTTGTTCCGCTGATCCTGTTCTATACACAGGGCAACGGCATGTTCATTTTTGCCTCGATCAGTATCTATGCGCTGTACCAGCTGATTCCGGCGGTCATTGTGCCGTGGATCCGGAAAATCAACAGCGGTGCGATGAACAATGCGAATGCCCAGGTATACAGAGGCTTTGTCCGCTATGATATGCAGCTGCTGCGGATGAACATGATCCTGCTGATCGTATCGGATGTACTGCTGGCCAGTGCCCTGATCATCAAGCAGTCGCAGCCGGTGGAAGTAACCCTGTATCTGCTTTCCTTCTTTGTCATGAATGTGCTTCTGACCCTGGCGATCGTATTCAAATACGTAACTGCGGCGGTCGGCCGGGTACGCTATTACGAAGCCCTGACCCAGATCGGCTATACCGAAAAGGAATGCGCGTCCATTCTGCGCAGTGAAGTATTCCTGCTGTTTGCCTGGCTCGGTTTTTCGCAGCTGCTGTACCTTGTCAACATGGTCCTGGCCAAGGGCATGAGCGGTGCGGCAAAGGACTATGGCGTGATCCTGCTGGTGCTGCCGTGCATCGTCATTGTGATCTGTGCAGCGGTCAGTGCTGTCTATTATCAGCGCAGTATTTTCTCAAATATCAGACGGGAGAGATAACATGCTTTTAAAAGATGCCATGCGTTCACTGATCAGCAATCTCGGCCGGGCGTTCTTCTACTGGCTGACGTTTGTGCTGACTTCGATGTTCATATTTGTTTTCTTCAATATAGCGATGAGCGATGCGATCGGCGTCACCTTTATCGATGCCGGCAATGATCTGTCGCTGAATGTTACGATCTTTGTCATCGGTGTATGCATGGTCATCATCTTCTTTGCGAACGATTTCTTTGTCAAAAACAAGGCAAGGGATCTGGCAGTGCGTCTGGTATGCGGCGCGACATATGCCCAGCTTGCCGGCTATCTGCTGGCCCAGACATTCCTTCTGCTGGCACTGTCCATTGCGGCCGGCATCCTGCTCGGGCTGGTCATGATTCCGGTGCTCAATGCGGTCATGCCGATGTTCGTGTCTTCGCCGTTTCTGATTTCCGTGCACTGGAGTGCAGTCATCGCAACCGCGGTGATCCTGGTATCGATTGTCTTCTGGACGACCTATCTGAATATGGCATTCGCCTACCGCAACAGTGCTTCGATGTTATTGAATGATACAAAGATCAAGATCAACTTTGATATGCCGAAGGTGCAGGCAGGAGGCTTTTCTCCTTCTGTGCGCACCCGCCGGATCTTCTGGATGATCCTGTTCATTTTCCCGATGTTCATGTTCTATCAGGGAGCGGACGGTGCCCTGCTGTGGTCCATCGTCGGTCTGGTCGGCTATAACGGGGTTGTGAAAAGGTGCATCGTTCCGCTGCTGAACTGGCTGGCGGATCACAAAAAAATCTCCGATCCCGGCGCAATCGCATCCCTGGGCTTTGTCCGGGCCGATCTGCAGATGATGCGTCTGAACATGATCCTGCTGATCCTGTCATCGATCCTGCTGGCGGCGATCATGCTGAGCAGCGGCGCAACGGAACTGGAGCGGATGCTGTCGATGCTGTCATATACGGTCATGAACATCCTGCTGTCCTTTGCCATCATGTTCAAGTATTCCAGCGAACTCAGCGGCAGAAGGAAATACTTCATGTCATTGAGTCAGATCGGATATACCGATGAAGATCTGCAGAAGATCATCTTCAGCGAAACAACGCTGTTCTACGGATTTACGCTGCTGGTCATCCTGCTGTATCTGGGCAATATGTTTACGGCAATGCTCATCTCCGGCGCAATGACAGCGTCCACGGTCATGATCCTGATCCTGATGCTGGTGGTGCCGATGATCGTCTGCTGGGCAGTGACGCTGTATTTCTACAAAAAAAGCGTTATGGCCGGAAACAAGAGCCTGGTGATTGTCAAGAGGTGACTATTTCACAGAAAGTGGTAAGATATCTCCATTACAGGAGGTATCTTTTTTTATGAACGAAGAGATTATCCAGAGAATAGCCGCCGAGCTGAAAGTCGATCTCAGCCAGGTTAAAAATACTCTCTCCATGCTGGAAGAAGGCAATACGGTTCCGTTTATTGCCCGCTATCGCAAGGAAATGACAAAGGGACTGGATGAAGAACAGATCCTGTTCATTCAGAAACAGTATGATTACCAGCTGAAGCTGGCAGAACGGAAAGAAGATGTTCTGCGTCTGATTGAAGAACAGGGCAAGCTGACGGATGAAATCCGCAAGAGCGTCGCAGAGTGCACAAAACTGTCGCAGGTCGAAGATATTTACAGACCGTATGCCCAGAAGAAAAAGACCAGAGCAGCCGCAGCCATCAACAACGGTCTGCAGCCGCTGGCAGACTGGATGCTTTCTCTGCCGCAGGAGGGCGACCTGGTTGCGGAAGCACAGAAGTATATTACGGAGAATGTCAAAAACATCCAGGAAGCAGTCCAGGGTGCGATGGATATCATTGCCGAAGCTGTTTCCGATGATGCCAAGCAGCGCTGGGCATTCAAGGAAGAAATCACCAAGACCGGTGTCATCGTGACCAAGATCAAGAAGGATGCCAAGGACGAAAAGAAGGTCTATCAGAACTATTATGATTATTCTGAAAAGATCACGACACTGGCAGACCACCGCATCATGGCCATGGACAGAGCGGAGAAGGAAAAGGTCATCTCGGTTTCCTTTACATATGATGATGAACATCTGAAGGAAAAGGCATATAAGGCACTGACAAAGGGAAAGACAAGCATTGTGGACAATGAGCTGAAGCTGGCAGCGGAAGACGGATGTTCCCGTCTGCTGTTCCCTTCGATCGAGCGTGAGATCCGTTCCGAACTGAGCGAAAGAGCACAGACAAGATCGATCGAAATCTTCTCGACCAATCTCGAGAAACTGCTTCTGCAGCCGCCTCTGAAGGGAAGAATCGTACTCGGATTCGACCCGGGCTACCGCAATGGCTGCAAGCTTGCGGTCATCGATGAGACCGGAAAGATGCTAACGGTCGATAAGATCTTCCCGTTCATGGGTGCCGGCGGCGAAGCTTCTTCCCGCAAGAAGCTCGCTGAACTGATCAAGAAGTACGGTGTACAGATCATCGCCATCGGCAACGGCACGGCTTCCAGAGAAAGCGAAAAGCTGGTCGCTTCGGTCATTCAGGAAAACGGCCTGGATGTCAGCTATGCGATCGTATCCGAGGCCGGTGCTTCGGTATGGTCTGCCCAGGAAGCCGCCCGGAAGGAATTCCCGGATATGGCGGTTGAAGAGCGTTCTGCTGTATCGATCGGCAGACGTCTGCTCGATCCGCTGGCAGAACTGATCAAGATCGATCCGAAGTCCATCGGTGTCGGTCAGTACCAGCACGATCTTCCTCAGAAAGCGCTGAGTGAGCGTCTGGATGAAGCAGTCATGAAATGCGTCAACCGCACCGGTGCGGATCTGAATACGGCATCGCAGGAACTTCTGATGCATATTTCCGGTCTGAATTCTGCGACTGCCAAGGAAATCGTCAATTACAGAAATGAAAACGGCCGCTTCACAAACCGTGAACAGCTGCTGAAAGTCAAGAAACTCGGTCCGAAGGCCTATACCCAGTGTGCCGGATTCCTGCGCATTGTCGGCGGCGAGGAACCGCTGGATGAGACATCGATCCATCCGGAGAGCTATGAAGCCGCAAGAGCAGTCATGAAGGCCTGCGGCATTACGGCACTCGGCCAGGCAGATGCGGCATTCGATGATGAAAAGCTGAAGGATCTGAACATTGATTCCTATACACTGAAGGATATTGAAGATGCGATCCGTCAGCCCCTGCGCGACTACCGCGATCAGTTTGAAGGCGCACTGCTGAGAAGCGATGTTCTGGAAATCAAGGACCTGCATGTCGGAGACAAACTGTCCGGTACGGTGCGCAATGTCGTCGACTTCGGTGCCTTTGTCGATATCGGCCTGCATGAAGACGGACTGGTACATGTATCGAGAATGTCCATGCGCCGCAATGTCGTTCCGACAGAAGTTGTATCGGTCGGCGATATTGTCGATGTCTGGGTCTATGAGATCGATGAGGAAAGAAGCAGAGTATCTCTGAGCTTCCTGCCGATCGAGCAGCTGCAGCAGAGAGATGCCCAGTTCAAGCATCAGAAATCCGCAAAGAAGAAAAAGCAGCAGGCAAAGCCGCAGAAGAAGGAAGTGACCATGGATGATGCCATGGCCCGTCTGATGGAAAGATTCGGAAAGTAATTGCGTAAAATGAAACAGAGACCGTCCGCTGCGGCGGTCTTTTGTTATAATTTTCTGTAAAGACAGGGTGACGGCGTTGGCTGTAAGAAAAAGAAAAAAACTGAAGCGGTGGGTGAAAGCAGTGATCCTGCTGTTTTTCATTGCGGCATTGTGTCTCGGCACTGTGGCAATGCGGTATTTCAATCCCTCCTTTCTGCGCTTTGCACCGCAGGAAGAAGAAAAGACCTATGCCGTGATCTATGAGTATCCTCTGCTCGGCAAGCAGGATGTCATCCGTTATGACGAAGAAAAAGAACTGTTCTACCGGGTAAAGGATGATCAGGAAGAACTGATCGCGGATACAGTTCTGATCGTCAGTCCGGATGAGACGATGTTCTATGAAGTCCGTCTCGATGCGCAGGGAAAAGTCCTGAAGGGATGGCAGGAAACGGAAGAAGGCAGAAAGTATTATGATCCGGATACCGGATGGATGGCGATCGAAACCCAGGCCATCGACGGGCAGACATATACATTTGATCATGAAGGATACCTGCTGGACCAGGTGTGGAAAGATGATCTGTGGTATGAAGGAGGCCTGGCAGCCGGAGCGCAGGAGGATACACTGCTGTTCATGGAAGGAGAACCGGGATTCTATTACCTGCAGAGCAGTGCCCGGGGCAAAGCCGCAAAGAATACGGAACTGACACTGGCGGACGGCAGGGTACTGCTGTTTGATGAAAACGGCCATATCGTTGCGGAACGCACAGAATTATCCTCGGGCAATGTGTATTATCCCGTATTTGAGGCAGGGGAAGTATCTGCAATGACCAAAACGGTCAAAGTATCTGCGTATGCCCCGGAAAATCCGGTTTCCATACTGAAAACCGTGAATCACCGGGGATATCATGTCAGTGCACCGGAGAATTCTCTGCAGGCCTATATGGAATCCTGGGCACAGGGCTACCGCTATGTGGAATGCGATATACAGTTCACGGCGGACGGAATTCCGGTGTTATTGCATAATGCGACGGTCAACGCAGCCGCAAGAAATGCGGACGGTTCTTCCATTTCCGGAAACAGGGCCATTGCGGACATGACATATGAGGAAGTATGCGGCTATGACTTCGGCATTGCGAAGGGACAGCAGTATGCCGGGATGAAAATCACAAAACTGGAAGATTTTTTGGCATGGTGCAGTGCAAACTGCATCCATCCCTATCTGGAGATGAAAGCAGATACCGTCAATACCCAGGAAAAAGTCAGTGCCCTTGTACAGATGGCAGACTCCTATCATATGCTGGATAAAGTCACCTGGATCAGTTTCTCTCTGGATGCACTGCAGTATGTACTGCATGATGTACCGGAGGCGGAAGTGGGCATGCTGTGCGGAGATGCCGGCACTGCCGCGGCAGTGATGGGCAGGATCAAAGAACTGAAACAGCAGGGATCTAATGTATTTATGGATGTATATTACAGCGCCGCAGGCAGTATTCTGAATGCATGCCGGGAAGCGGATATACCTCTGCAGGTATGGACGGTGAATAAAGAATCCGATCTGCAGGCAATGGATCCATATATATCCGGAATTACGACAGATACCCTGCCGGCGGATATCAGGACATAAAAGACAGGGGGGGAGAAGAAATGAAAATACTGGTTCTCAACGGCAGTCCGAGACCGAACGGAAATACTGCCGGAATGATCAAGGTCTTTCAGACAGCAGCAGAAGAAAAAGGACATCAGGTGAAAGTGATGGATGTCTGCAGGATGAATATCAGAGGATGTCTTGCCTGTGAATACTGCCATAACAAGGGAAACGGGCAGTGTGTGCAGAAAGATGATATGCAGAAAATCTATGATGAACTGCAGGATACGGAGATGCTCGTACTGGCTTCGCCGATCTATTACCATGGCATCAGCGGTCAGCTGAAATGTGCCATTGACCGTTTCTATGCACAGCTGTATCCGAAAGCACCTGAATCATTGCGGAAGACCGCGATGTTTCTGAGTTCCGG
Source organism: uncultured Erysipelotrichaceae bacterium (assembly GCA_902786245.1). Taxonomy (GTDB): domain Bacteria; phylum Bacillota_I; class Bacilli_A; order Erysipelotrichales; family Erysipelotrichaceae; genus Bulleidia. Next base: position 267 of record CADABS010000049.1, on the reverse strand, counting down.
AGATCCGGATATGTATACCGGTGCGAAGTTCTCCTATGACGGAGATTTCCTCGGGTATCTGGGTCTGGAAGGCTGCGGCATCTTTACCAATCATGACAGCGATGTTCTGCAGAATATACAGATGATGGCTGCGAAGCTCTGAAAAAATGGTTTCCGTTTGCGGAAACCTTTCTTGTAACGGAAAACCTCCGGATAGTCCGGAGGTTCAAAGAAGGTTAACCGATGAGTCTCTGCCAGCGGAGCCTATAATGTAAAAGCGGTCTGCCA
>CADABS010000048.1 GCA_902786245.1 uncultured Erysipelotrichaceae bacterium | reverse complement strand
GGCTGTATGGTCTTCTTTTGCGCACTTTAAATGGTGTTTTTCTTTTCTCTTGCCTGAATATAAAAATGGCGCTCACCCATTTTTGGGTTTACGCCATTGTCCGCAGTCTGTGCGGATATTCTCTGGTGTGCATTGTTCTGTGCTGAAACTTATGCCTGAGCTATTTTTCTGCGTGTTTCCTTTACATATGCGTTGGTATGGAATGCATAGAGCAGCTGGGCTGTCATCGCCACCCAGATCAGCGGTTCGCACCAGACAACAGCGTCGTACTGGAACTTCGGAATGAAAATGGCTACGAAGAGGATCTTTCCGATCAGCTCAATGACACTGGAAATCATCGGTATTACTTTCGAGCCGAGACCCTGCAGAGCAAATCTTGTCTGCATCAGTACACCAAGCACGGCATAGAACGGACCGACGATATACAGCATTCTCGAACCATTGCGCAGGATGACCGGATTTGCGGATCCGCTGATCATCCTGACCAGAGCCGGGGCAGATGTAAAGAAGATCACGGAAACGGCCGCTGCCAGAGCGATGTCATAGATAAAGGCATCCTTCATGGCAGTCAGAATACGGTCGCCCTGATCGGCCCCTTTGTTCTGGGAAATGAACGAACTGACCGCAACGCCCATGGAAATGAACGGCAGATTGCCGATGGCATAGATCTTGCGGGCTGCGACATGGCCGGCAATGATCTCTGTACCCAGGCTGTTGATGCCGGAAGCCAGAATGATCGTTCCGACGGATACGATCGATCCCATCATGGCCATGGCATAGCCCTGTCCTGCCAGTTCTTTCATGAGCTTCGGCTCAATATTGAAATGTTCCCGCCGGGGAACCAGCACCGGTACCTTCCGGAGAACATAGATGATGCATAGCGCTGCCGATACACCCTGGGCAATGACCGTTGCGACTGCAGCGCCGGCGACACCCATGCGGAAGACCGTGATCAGTACGATATCGAGAACGATATTGAGCAGTGAAGAGATGATCAGAAATACCAGCGGCATAACGGAGTTTCCGATCGCTCTTAACATTGCCGAGCAGAGATTGTACGTAAACATGACGACCAGACCCAGTCCGATGATGCGGATATAAGACAGCGATTCATCCAGAATCGCAGCCGGTGTATTGATCAGCACCAGCAGCGGCCGCAGCGCAAAGACGGACAGCAGCGTCAGAACGATGCATGTGACAACGCCGATGAGGATCGATCCGGCAACGGATTTCTTCATGGTATCCTCGTCACCCGATCCGAAGCTCCGGCCGCAGACGATCGCGCATCCGTTGCCCAGACTCATGCAGAACTGCACGAGCATCTCGAATACTGCCGAGCAGGCGCCGATGGCGGCCAGTGATGTTTCGCCGAGATAATTGCCTACGATCGCTGTATCCACTGCGTTGTACAGCTGCTGAAAAATGTTGGAAATCACGATCGGAATCATGAAGATGATCAGCGACTTCATGATCGGACCGTGAAGCAGGTCTACCTGTGTTCTGCGGTTCATTTGCCGGTTCCTCCCCTGTTTTCAATGAATACATGCATCCCGATGGAATGCATCCCTTTTTCAATCAGTTCATCCAGATCACTGATCTGAAACAATATCGGCTGCTGCGTCAGCGGCAGTTCTTCTTCTGTAAGCGTGATTTCTTCCTGTACGCAGTCGCTGTACCAGGCAATGACCTGGGGATTCAGCACCGCTGCGGCACTCAGGATCTGGTCTTTGAGCAGCTGGGCATCGCTTCTGTTTTCGATATCGCGCATAAACGGAACCCAGCGCAGTTCTCCGGCCGCATGGGATGCGCCGTTGTACAGTTTTCCGTCAATGATGATACCGCATCCGATGATCCTTCCTCCGCCCTGATAGATCAGTGCCATATGATCGATATCGGCGGAAGAATACTGAAACCCGATGGTTGCCACATTGACATCATTTTCAATGACATACGGAATGTTCCATGTATCCGTGATGGCCGTACCGAGATCATAGGGCTGCTTTGTCGGCAGCGAGATGACACCGCTGCGGCATACGCCGGGGGTGCTCACCACGATCAGGTCCGTATCCGGATGTTTCTGTATCATGGCATCCAGAGACGGCCGGATCCCGCTGACATCCTCCATGAACGTTTCCGTTTCAACCGTATCGAGACATTCCCCTTCAAGATTCCTGAGGGATACGGTACCGTAGAGACCCTGCTGTTTTCTGCGGATGGAAACCGTGCACATCCGGCGGCTGTCGGGATTGATCCGGTAGCGGTATGTCTTTCTGCCGATGGCGTTGCCCCGTTTCTCGCAGAGCAGTATTTCATTTCTTTCCAGAAATTCACGGAGCAGATTCATCACCGTTCCATGGGAAAGCCCGCTGATTTCTTCCAGATCGGCTGCTGAATAGTCAAGGCCGCTGTACAGTACAGCGCGGATCATTTTTTCATTTTCGTTCTTCAGGTCGGTATTTCTTGCCATAGTCATATTTAAGCACTGCACAGCAGTTCCGTCAACGAAAAGTCATCGATTGACTTTTTGATTCTGCAGCGTCATCCGCTGTCTTGCGCCGTTTTCCGGATTCATCCGTGCTCTGCAGAGAACAGGGTCTTCTCCGGCAAAGGGCTGAATTGCCTGTTACGGCAGTATTGTTGCATTTTTCCATTATATGTTAAGATGATGTCACCCGTTTTACAGTGAAAAAAGCCTTCATTCCCCGGAAGGAAAGAAGACCTTGTTGTCATCGTTGGCAGGGCCGTGGATCAGACTGTAGACGATATTCGAGGCATTGGACAGTTCCTGTACCGTACCGTCTTTCATTGCCACCCATACCGCGCTGTCTTTTTCGCCGCTGTAGGGAATATACGGTGTCTGCTGGACCGTATCCCTGCCCCAGTAGTATTTCAGGTCATAGCCCTGTTTCTTCAGCTGTGCCCGCTTTCTGCGGTTGAAGGCAGGTGAACTGTCCGCAAACTCAAACAGCCGCCGGTCTCTGATCCGTACGGCAATATCCCGCAGGATCGGATCGCTGTGTTTTGTCAGGGATTCAAAGCCATAGCCGCAGGACTGCTCATCCAGGGCAAAGTATTCCTGCAGGGTCAGTTCCCTGTGCGACGCCACCGGCTTGAGCAGTTCAATGACGGAAGGATCATCCGTCTCGCCCAGATCCATCAGCCGCCGGAACAGTGTATGGATAATATATTCATAGCTGCGGGCGGTGGGATGGTAATAGACCTGCCAGTACATATGGTATCTGGCCATGATGTAGTTTTCCACGGCATAGACGCCGCTCTGCTTGACCGCAAGCTGCGAACCGATGATCCGCAGGGTCCGCAGAATTCTCTCCAGATCGAAAGCACCGTAGGCAGCGCCGGTAAAATACGCATCTCTGAGCAGATAATCCATCCGGTCCGCATCGAGCTGCGAACTGATCATCTGGCACAGCAGCGGATTGGCATGGCGGTGGCGGATGATATCCGCAACTTCCCTGGCCAGTCCCTTTTTTGCCTTTTCCAGGATCTGTGTGATTTCCGTATCTTCCTCGATGATCCGGCAGGTGTACTTTTCATGCGATGTGCCGATGACCGATTCAAAGGCATGGGAATAAGGTCCGTGGCCGATATCATGGAGAAGACCGGCAATCATGACCGCAGCCTTTTCATCTTCCTGCAGCGTCCTGGCGATATCCGGTACTTCCGTAACCATCCGCCGGACGATTTCATAAACACCCAGCGAATGGGCAAACCGCGTATGCTCAGCGCAGTGATAGACCATATTGGCACCGCCCAGCTGCCGGATCCGGCGCAGACGCTGAAACCAGCTGCTGTTGATGCATTCCCAGATCACCTGCAGATCGACATGGATATAGCCGTGCACGGGATCGCGCAGAACTTTCATTTCATCTGTTTTTTCAAACATCCGTTTATTCCTTTTCCTTCAGAAGCACCACTGCCTGGGCAAGAACACCTTCTCTGTGTCCGACGAAGCCGAGACCTTCGCCCCGGGTCGCCTTGACCGAGATTTGATCAATACTGCACTGAAAAGCATCTGCGAAGTTCCTGCGCATCGCTTCAATATGCGGCGCCATCTTCGGCTTTTCGATCATGATCAGCGTATCTGCGTTTTCCAGGCAGTATCCTTTTTCATCCATCATCCGGACGACTTCTTTCAGAATGATCTGTGAATTGACACCTTTCCACTTCGGATCGGTATCGGGAAACCATTTCCCCAGATCTCCCAGCGCCAGCGCACCCAGCACTGCTTCGGCAAGGGCATGTGTCAGTGCATCCGCATCGCTGTGGCCCAGCAGTCCGAGATCCGATTCGATTTCAACGCCGCCCAGAATCAGTTTTCTGTCCGGTACAAGTCTGTGTATATCCGATGATTGTCCAATCCGCATCATGACACCTCTCTCTTTGACTTTCAGTTTAACATGTCAGAGGTATTTTCTGCCGGATTTGTTGTATCATGTATCCATTACTTGGAAAAGAGGTCCACTATGACGATCAAAGATATCGCGAAACTCGCAGGTGTGTCAGTCGGTACGGTTTCCCGGGTCATCAATCATCACCCCGATGTCTCTGATTCCACCCGTCTTAAAGTTGAAAGCATTATCAGCCGGGAAGGCTTTGAGCCCAACTCCAATGCCCGGCTGCTGAAAAATAATACCGAATCGGATATTGCCATACTCATCAAAGGAACCCAGAACCTGTTTCTGGAGAGTCTGCTCGAGAAGATACAGATCCTGCTGGCGGAGTCCGGCGAGAATGCCAATATCGTCTTTCTCGATGAATCTGCCGATGCCGTAAAGACGGCGGTACAGATCAATGCCCAGAAACATCCGAAGGGCTTTATCTTCCTGGGCGGCGATGTAAAGAACTTCTCCCGTTCCTTTGCACAGGTGAGTGTTCCTTCGGTTCTGGTCACCCAGGATGCTTCGCAGCTCGGCTTTGCCAATCTCTCCAGTTTCTGCACGGATGACTATGCCGGTGCCGCGGAAGCAGTCCGTACCCTGCTGGCCTACGGCCACAGAAAGATCGGCATTCTCGGCGGCTATATGAGCTATAACGGCGAAGGCATTACTTCACCCCGGCTGGCCGGTGCGGCGGATGTACTGCAGGAACACGGCATTCCGTTCGATCCTGAAGAGGATTTCACCCCTTCCCGCTTCTCCTTCCCCGATTCCCATCAGGCCGCCAGAAAGATGCTGGAAAAGCATCCCGGGATCACCGCGGTGTTCACCCACAGCGATGTTCTCTCGGTCGGTGTCTTAAGAGCTGCCGCCGATCTGCATCTGCGGGTGCCGGAGGATCTTTCGATCATCGGCTATGACGGCATTGAGTATACGGACTACTCCCTGCCAAGACTTGCGACAGTCCGGCAGAATACCGATGCCCTGGCCAGACGCAGCGTCGAAGATCTGCTGTTCAGGATCTGCTGCGGCAGAGAAGCCGTCCATGAAAAGATTCCCTTCAGCGTTGATATCAAAGAAAGCATTTCCCATCATACGGAAACAGACGGAACGGAATAATCTCTGTTCCGTTTTTCTGTCTGTACAGAGTACAATTTAGGCAGTAACACATCCGGAGGTTTACATATGCATTTACTTGATCAGTTTGCCGATGAACTGCACGAATGGTCTCTGCACGGAAAAGAGCCTTCCTGTGCTTCCCGCGATCTGCAGTATCTGCTCGATCTGCAGGAGAAAAGGCTTAAAAGCACAGGCACCGTCAGAGAAGAAGAATATTCCCATGTCAAAGAAGAGATCCGCGGCTGTGCCTCGCGCAGCGAAAACGGCTGGTCCTCAAAGATCCTGTACCGCGAAGCCAATCAGAATATCACTTACATACAGAACGGAAAAGCGGTCCGGAAGATCCGCCGCCCGGTCATTCTGTATGCGACGGCTGTCGACAGGGAGGGACATGAAGACCGGGAATATGTCTGTCCTTCCTGCGGCCATACAATGACTGTGAAGCAGGCAGAAAACGGATGTCCCTACTGCGGTGCTTTCTTTGAAACAGACGATATCTATCCCTGCATTTCTTCGTATTACACCGTCAATGCCATCACCGAAAGAGCCGGACTGATGGACCGTCTGAAAAAGGAAATGATCATCATCGGAAGCGCTGCCGGCATCCTCATTGCGGCCATCTGCCTATACGCATGGCAGGAAACACCTCTGCTGTACAGAAGTATCGGTGCTGTTCTGATGGGACTGCTGTACGGCGGTGTCTCTGCCTTTATCTGGTATATGCTGCGGAGCATGATTCTTCTGGTCAAGGTATTCCGGGAAGCAGGCAAAAGCCTTTCCATGGTAAAAGCACTGCGCTCAAGAAAGAAAATGATGGAATTCATGGAGCCGTATGATCCGGATTTCTCCTATGAAGCATTCGAAGGCAGAGTTCTTTCCCTGCTCAGGACGATCGTGTTTTCAGATGAACGGGATACCCTGTCCGTCTATGAAGGAAACGGCGATTTCTCCTCCTTTGACCATATCGCGGATATGCAGTACCGGGGAGCGGTCTATGTCAGAAGATGCGAAGCCGACGGCCGTATTCTGCGGGTGGAAGGCACTGCCTATCTGACCGATACGTACATTCACAGAACCGTCCGCGAGAAAAACGAAAAGATCCGCTTCACCATCGAAAAAGAAACCGACGGACATGCGGATCCCGGATTCTCCATTCATCAGGTCGTATGCACTTCCTGCGGCAGCAGCTTCGATGCCATGCATAAACGGAACTGCCCGTACTGCGGTGTGCCTTTCGATCTGAAGAAGAAAGACTGGATCGTCAAAGAGATGTATAAAGAATAACCGGAAGGCTGTCAGGCGGAAGCCTTCTTTTCTTCTCTTGCCAGCCAGTGCGAGAAAACATAATACGCAGAAGTAAACAGCGCCGCCGCGATCCAGGTAAAACTGTAGCCGTAGGCAACCACCGTAATCGTACTGTGCAGACGCAGGGCAATGAGCAGATAGATCTGACGCAGAACAACGAATGCGACGATGGATGTGATCATCGGAATGGAACTGCGGCCGCTTGCCCGCAGCGCACCGGAGAGCACCTGATGGAAAGCCAGAGCGGTATAGAACGGACACATCGCCCGTATGCACCTGGCACCTGCGTCCATGACTTCCGGCTCCTGCGAGAAGAAAGCAATGCACTGCGGGGCAAAGATAAAGACGATAATACCAGCCGAAATGACCGTCGCACAGGACAGGATCAGACCGGCCCGTACACCCTGGCGGACACGCTCATACTGTTTTGCGCCGAGGTTCTGGCCGGTGAATGTCGTTACCGCCAGAGCGAAGCTGTTGACCGGCAGTCCGAGGAAGTTGTCAAACTTATTGGCACTGGTAAAGCCGGCTACCGAAGATGCGCCGAAGCCGCTGATATAGGACATGACAATGACATTGGAAATGGATACGATCATTCCCTGCAGACCGGCCGGAATGCCGATCCGGATGATCCGGGAAAGCAGTTCGGGATCGATCTTCAGTTCGGAAAACGACAGACGGATATCCCGGGCGCCTTTTGTCAGTGCCCGCAGAATCAGGATCATCGATACCGCTTCACAGATGATCGTCGCCAGTGCCGCACCGGCAACACCCATCCGGATGACCGCCACAAACAGAACATCGAGGATGATATTGAGAATACTGGTCGCAATCAGAAAATACAGCGGCGTCTTACTGTCGCCGGCTGCCTGCAGAATACCCGTTCCGGCATTGTATACCGTTAAAAATACCGAACCGAGGAAATAGATGCGCAGATAGCTCAGAGCCTGGGGAAGAACCGCTTCTTCCGTTCCCATCCAGAGCAGGATGGTCCGGGAGCCGAAGACACCGACCGCTGTCAGCAGAATACCGAATAGGATCGAAAAGAGAATGAATGTATGCACGGAGCGGTGCACTTCATCCAGACGGCCGCCGCCGAATCCTCTGGATACGACAACGCCGGCACCGGTCGAAAGACCGATGAAGAAGGCAACCAGCAGGTTGATGATCGGTGTACTGATACCGACTGCCGCCAGCGCCTGGGAACCGACCGCATTGCCTACGACAACGGAATCGATGGTGTTGTACATCAGCTGGAAGAAGTTTCCCAGCAGCAGCGGAATGGAAAACAGTATGATCTGCTTATAGATATTTCCTTCCGTCATCCGTCCCCGTATCTGTGACATACGCATTCCCCCTTTGCCATGCTCATTTCTGTGTCCTATTATAATACTATGAAAATTCTGATACCCGAAGATGTGCTCCGTATCATGCATGTCCTGCGTGAAAACGGACATGAATGCTATATTGTCGGCGGTGCTGTACGCTCCGCTCTTTTGGGTCTGCCGGTCCACGACTACGACCTGACGACCGATGCCATGCCAGAGAGGATGCAGGAAGTATTCGCTTCCTTCAAAACCATTCCGACCGGTCTGAAGCACGGTACCCTGACTGTATTGAGCGGGGTGCGTCCCATTGAGATCACCACCTACCGGACGGACGGCGACTATACCGACCACCGCCATCCTGCCTCGGTGAAGTTTTCTTCTTCCGTTAAGCAGGACTGCGCCAGACGCGATTTCACCGTCAATGCATTATGCTATGCGGAAGAAACAGGCATTCTTGATTTCTTCGGCGGCATTGAAGATCTCAACAGCCATATCCTGCGGGCCATCGGAATCCCCGAAGAACGCTTTGATGAAGATGCTCTGCGCATTCTCAGAGCCCTGCGCTTCAGTGCCAGGCTGAACTTTACGATCGAAGAAAAGACTGCTTCTGCCCTGCATGCAAAAAAAGATCTGCTCGCGTTTATCTCCGCCGAGCGGATCCGGGAGGAAATCAACGGTCTTTTCGATGCGCAGAGCGGTCCCTGCATCATGAAACAATACCGGGATATCTTTGAAGTATTCCTGCCTGAGATCAAAACCCTGACAGATCAGCAGTGGCAGAAAATGACGGATGAAATGTACAGATGCCCTGCTTCCTATATCACCCGTATGGCTTCTTTACTGCATATGATTACCGACAGGCCCAAGACCGTACTGCAGAGACTGAAGTATTCCAATGAGGAGATCCGCCGGATCACTGCCCTGATTGCTTCTGTTGATATGCCTGTGCATGACAGAACCGATATACGCAGAATCAGAGGACTGCTGGAAGAGCAGACCATGGATGCCTTGGCTATGCGCAAAGCAGCAGATCCGGACTGCGATATCGAAACTGCACAGCGTCTGTATCAGGAAATCCTGGATCAGAATCTGTGCTGCAGTCTGAAAGAACTTGCCGTCAATGGAAAAGATATGCTGGAGGCAGGTCTGAAAGGCCCGGATGTACGCAGGGCACTGCAGGCATGTCTGGAAGAAGTGATCACCGACAGGCTGCCGAATGAAAAAGAAGCCCTGATGAACTTTGTCCATCAAAGCTTTTTCTGAAATCCGATCCGCGGCGCATGGTCTTTGACATAGACCCTGCCGCAGGGCACAAACCCGTGTTTGGTGAGAAATCTCTGCATGGAAAGATTCAGATCATGGGTATCCGCGCGCAGGCTGTGGTACCCTTTTTCATATGCGATCTTTTCTGCTTCTTCCACCAGCAGGCCGGCACTGCCGTTTCCTTTGTATGCGCTGGCAATGGCAATACGGTGAATGACGACATAGTCTTCATCATCAAGCCACTGTCCGTTTTCGATATAGCTGTAATTGGGATCGCGTTCTGCCAGCAGACAGGCAGTCGCGATGACCGTGCCATTGTCCTCCAGCACATAGCTGCTTTCCTTTGCCATATCAGCGGCCAGTGATTCCCGGTTGGGATAGCCGTTCTGCCACTGCGGGATGCCGTTCTTTCTGAAATATGCAGATGCGTCTTCATAGATGGCACATACCGCATCCATATCTTTTTCTTCTGTCTTGCGTACGATCATATCTTTTGAAAAAAGCCGTTTCCGGCTTTTTACAGTTTCTTGAATTGTTCTACATCGAGCACGAAGATCGTTGCGCCGCCGATCTGTACTTCGACCGGGAACGAAGCGTAGCGTCCGATATCATAGCTGGCTGTGGACGGAACGATTTCCGTTCTGCGCTTTGCCTCGGAACCGATCAGTTCAATGCACTTGTCTACAAGTTCGTCTTCTGTTCCGACGATGATCGTCGTATTTCCTGCCCGCAGGAATCCGCCTGTTGTCGCAAGACGGGTTACATAGAAATTATTCTTTGTCAAAGCTGTAGAAACCGCTGACGCATCATCATTGGAAACAATTGCAAGAATCAGCTTCATAATATGCTACCTCCAAATACTTGGTTCTATTTTATCACTATGATAAAAAACTGTCTTTAAATTCTCTCACACATTGAAGCGGAAGAATACGATATCCCCGTCCTTCATCCGGTATTCCTTGCCTTCCAGACGGATCTTGCCGTGTTCACGCAGCTCGACTTCGGAATGATACTCCATGAAATCTTCATAGCTGTAGATCTCCGCCCGGATGAATCCTCTTTCGAAGTCCGTATGGATAATGCCGGCGCACTGCGGTGCTTTCATACCTTCTTTGAACGTCCAGGCTCTGCATTCCGGTTCTCCGACGGTGAAGAATGTACGCAGGCCGAGCAGATGATAGGCCGCATGAATGATCTGATCCAGACCGGAGCGGGCAATGCCGAGATCATCCAGAAATGCTTTCTTTTCTTCTCTGTCCAGACCCGAGAGTTCCTCTTCGATCTTTGCGCAGATGGCGATGCATTCGCTGTTTTCGTTATCTGCCAGTTCTTTTACCTTCTGATAGTATCCGTTGCTTTCAGGATCCATGATCTCTTCATCGCTCATATTGGCGACATAGATGACCGGTTTTCCTGTCAGAAGTCCGAAGTTTCGGACAATCTCTTTTTCATCGTCTTCCAGATCGAGCAGACGCACCGGTTTTCCTTCTTCCAGTGCTTCCTTCAGCTTTGTCAGGATCGCAACTTCCCGCATTGCGTCCTTGTCTTTTGTCTGTGCCTTCTTGGCAATTCTTCCGATTCTGTTATCGACCGTATCCAGATCGGCCAGGCACAGTTCCAGATTGATGACTTCAATATCTCTGACCGGGTCGACCGATCCTTCGACATGTTCAATATTTTCATCATCGAAGCAGCGGACGACATGAACGATTGCGTCCGTCTGACGGATATTGGCCAAAAACTGGTTGCCCAGTCCTTCTCCCTTGGATGCACCTTTGACCAGACCTGCGATATCCGTGAATTCAAATGTCGTATAAATCGTCTTCTTCGGCTTGTAATAGGCAACGAATTCTTCCATTCTTTCATCCGGTACTTCGACAACGCCGACATTCGGAGCAATCGTCGCGAACGGATAGTTCTCTGCCAGTACCTGGCTGTTTGTAATTGCGTTAAATAATGTGGATTTGCCTACATTTGGCAGTCCCACGATTCCAGCTGTCAATGCCATAGTTAACCTTCCTTTTCTTCCGTCTGTGCCCGTTCAATGACCTTTTTCAGCTTGCGTTCGAATTCATGTCTCGGAAACATGACAACGGCACCGCAGCCCTGACACTTGATTTTGATATCCGCACCCATACGGGTAACCTTCCAGTATTTTGATTTATGACACGGATGTTCCTTTTTCATCTCAACGGTATCGCCGAGTCCGTATTCAGGTATGATCATATCTTTCCTTCCTTTTTATATATTAGGGAACAGTTCCTTTGAATCCAGACAGATCGTCACCGGTCCGTCATTGAGCAGTTCCACTTTCATATCCGCGCCGAAGATTCCTTCCTCTGTCCGGATACCTTCTCTGCGCAGGCATTCATTGAAATAAAGATACATCTTTTCAGCATAGGCAGGTGCACCTGCACCGGCAAAGGACGGCCTGTTTCCTTTATGGCAGTCCGCATACAGCGTAAACTGCGAAATCGAAAGAACGCTGCCGTTGATATCCTTCAGCGCCAGATTCATTTTTCCCTGGCTGTCTTCAAATACCCGCAGCTTTGCAATCTTTGCGGCCATCTTTGAAACCGTTTCTTCTGTATCACTGTCTATAATACCGACCAGAATCATAAAACCCTGATCAATTGCACCGTGTACCTTTCCGTCAATCGTCACAGACGCATGTGTCACTCTCTGTATCACTGTTTTCATACTCCAAAAGTATAGCAGAGAAGAAAAAAAGAGGAATGATTTTGTGAAGAGAATACCACTTCTGCATGATTTCGGTAAAAGAGAGATATTCAGACAATATGAATATCCGGTTTTAATCCTGCAAACCAGGTACATTTCTTTTTGATAGACCATGTTTCCAATAGATATTCTGAACTGCCTATTCAGAATTTTGAATCAAACTGTCAAGAACTTGTGTTGGAATCATAAAAATGAGATGATAGCCGCATGAAAAAGAGACCATTTATCCTGCATAATGTAATCTTTCCTTTTCCCCTGATGCCGGTGTATTATGCCGGAGCTTACTGGGGCTGGCTGATTCCTGCCAACTATGCCGTTGATACACTGATTGCTTTTCTGTGTCTGCGGAAGCTGAACGTTCCGGATTATAAACATAAAGCATTGAAGATATCCTGGGTCATCTGTCTCATGGGATTTCTGGCAGATATCATCGGCGGCATGATTCTTGTGCTGCTGGCATTCCCTCCCGGATGGTTTCAGGCTGTTTTTCCCCGATTCTACATGCAGGTCAGTCTGATGTTCAGAGGTAACAATTACAGAACCGGTTGGGGATATCTGGTAATTCTGGCTGTCATCGTGCTGACCGGATTCATTATTTATAAGGGAGACAAAAAGATCCTGAAGGGAATAACAGATGAGAAAACTGCTGTTCTGACAGCTGCTGCCCTGGCGGTATTCACAGCACCGTATCTGTTTTTCATCCTGCCTGTCCAACCGTTCTAGTTTATTGCGCACAGGGCAGTTATGTTTCATATACAGCTCTATCCGCTGTGTTCATTTTGTTCAAATTGTCAGTAAAACGTTTTCATTTTGTGAGAAATATGTGAAATGTCGCAAAAGGGTTGAATTTTGTTTTAAAACGTCATTAAAATGTTGGCATGCTGAACAAAAACTTAAAACAGAAGAGACTGGGTATTGCAGTATTCGGTTTCGCTGCAGCGGCCATGTTCGCAGCGGCAGTTCCCGTCACCAGCGTTTCCGCGAGTGGCGATGAGACAGCTATGACAGCTGCCGACCTTCCTCTCATCGAGATATCCATGACGGATACCAACCCGATGAGCACATTAAAACGCGAAGTAATCAATGCCAAGGCTAAATCCGATCCGGCTGTATCCCTTGCGGATATTGATGTCATGAACAGCCAGATCGAAGCAGAAGGCTTTGACCGCACATCTCTGGCTCTCCAGAATGTACTGGTCAAGATCAGCCTGTCTGATGATCAGGCAAGCAAATCGATCGGCTATTCCTTCGCTCAGAATGTTACCGTCAAGATGGTGAAATCCAACGCTCCTCAGCTCAAACTGAAGAGTGACAGTGTTACAGTAAACAACGGCGATGTATGGAATGCTTCTTCGTATATCGCATTTATCAATGATGATACAGGCGTCCTTCCCGCTCTGGTGATTGAAGGATCTCCGAATATGGAAGAAGACGGAACGTATCCGGTTGTTTACACAGCAATCGACGCACAGGGAAACAAGACAACTGCAAATCTCTCCGTCACTGTCCGTACTCCGGAAGAAGTTCTGGAAGCACGCAGGTTGGCGGAAGAAGAAGCTGCCAGAATCGCGGCAGAAGAAGAAGCCGCAAGACTTGCAGCGGAAGAAGCAGAACGTCAGCGTCAGTATGAAGAACAGCAGGCATTGCTTGCACAGCAGCAGGCGCAGCAGGCAGCGGACTACGCAGGAAGCGGCGCTCCGGTATCCGGCGGCGGTGAAAATCCGTACTATGGCGGAAATTCCAACTGTGTATGGACTGCATGGCAGGCAGCGCATGATTACAGCGGTGTCTCCCTGCCGAATCTCGGCTGGGCAGGTTCCTGGCTGTACAACGCACAGGCGAACGGCTATGCGACAGGCTATGGCGCAGCAGCCGGATCAGTAGCGGTATACTCGGGACATGTTGCTTATGTTACCCAGGTTTCCGCAGACGGTTCATCCGTATATATCGTTGAAGGAGGCTTCAACGGCGGATATAACGAACGTTGGATTTCAGCATCATATCCTGATCTGCAGGGATATATCTACTTAGGCGGTTGATTCTGAAAACGGATGTGCAATGCACATCCGCTTTTTTTATTCAATGTTTCTGACAATGCCTGTGAACAGTACCGATCCGTCGGCACCGGTGATGACAAACATAAACGGACGGTCCAGTACAAAGTCGATTTCCTCAGAGACCTCCGCTGCCCCTTCTGTGATCAGGGCTGTATAGGCTGCCCCGACAACACCGTGTTCATCGATTTCCACCATTGCCGCATGTTCTGCTTTATCGACATAGATATCTGTATCATCGCTCAGCGGCGAGAAATCCGCGGTATGCTGTTCAAATACATCCGTAATGCCCAGTTCTTTCATGACATCCGTCAGATTGGTCTTGGAGGAAACATTGAACTTCGGGATGGACATATGCACGATGGCATTGGTCCTGTGTTCATCATAGACAGACTTCGTTGCTTTGATGATATCCGGATCGGAAACCAGATCATTGATTTCCTTTCCTTCATTAGGAAGATAGAAATGCATAGCGCCGCTGTCGGTCAGAGACAGACCGATGGAAGTGAAGGCATCTGTTCTGTATACCCCCAGCAGATCTGTCATATGCATCATATTGACCTTTGTATCGCCCTTGATGCCATGGAAGAGCTCTTCTGATGTATTTTTCGGATTGAAATCACTGTTCCACATGGCTTTGTAATAGATCGTGGATACTAAAGCCATGACGGTCTGCGGACTGAGTTCGAGTCCCTGAACATATTCATGCAGGAGACCGCCGGTATTGTCATCTGTCCATTTCCGCAGTTCTTCATTCATTTCTTCCGTACCGGGTACACCGCTGAAGGAAGAAGCGTAATAGATATCTGCCAGCCTCTGCATCGTATCCTGTTTATAGCTGTATGCATTGTTCAGCCAGATGGAATCCGCCAGCAGGCTTTTCAATGCCGGTGTATCCGCATAGTTGCTGTTCCAGAGCGTATGGATATTGTTCCGCAGCGTTTCGATATCTCCGGTATTGAGCAGATCCAGGATCTGCTGTCTTGATGTGCCGTCTGTCACTTCCGCCAGCATCCCCAGAGCTATGTATATATTCAATGGCGAACATACGGTATTGGCATCGTCATCCTCCAGCATCTTCCCCATCATTGCCATATAGTAATTTTCCATATCGCCCTGCAGCTGTCTGGATGCGGCGATGTTTTCCTGCATGGAATCCATCCATTTCCAGTGGGCATCGCTTTCCATGAATTCCGCTGTTCCGGTATCCGGTTCTGCCGCCTCGGGATAGGCAGCCATGACTTTGATCATTTCCAGCGGTCTGCCCGATGGTTCATGGGTAACGGAAGGTTCCGGTTCCGATGGCATATTCACATCTGCTGTATCTGCCGGTTTCTGTGTAAATATGCCGCTGAGTGTCAGGACGATCAATACCGCTGCCGCGCACAGGGCTGCTATGCCCCGGCGGATCCCTACAGGTTTCATCTGTTTACGGTATTCTCCTGCAGCTTTGACTTTTTCTTCATCAATATCCCCGAGGGCTTCAAACAGATCTTCTTTTTTCATATGTCATATCCCCTTTCCGTCAGATATGCTTTCAGTTTTCTGCGTATTCTGTTCAATGTGACAGAGACATTGTTTTCAGACATATGGAACCGGTAAGCGATTTCTCTTATGTCTTCTCCATACCAGTACCGCAGTATGAATATATATTGTCTTTCCTTCGGCAATGATGAAAGAAAGGCATTGATTTCTTCTGCCAATCGGGATGCCTGCCATGTTTTTTCGGGATTGTCTTTTCCGGATACGCATTCCGCGAGTTCATCCAGAACCAGATCTATGGCAGTTCCGCCCCGTTTTTCCCGGTGCATTTTCTTATACAGATTGAAGGAAAGATTCCGGGTGATCTTTCCGAGATACACCTGCAGAAAAGACGGACGGTTGGGAGGCATGGAATTCCATGCCTGCAGCCATGTATCATTGACGCATTCCTGTTCGTCTGCCCGGTTATGCAGAATATTGCGGGCAACAGCACTGCAGAAGGCACCGTATTTCCGGGAAGACTCATAGATTGCATTTTCATCTCTGTCCCAGTAGAGCTGTATGATTTCTTCATCCTGCACAGTACTTCCCCCTTTCATCTATAATGACACCGTTTTTACCTGTTTCTTACAGAAAATGACTGTTTTCTTTTTTGAATGCAGGATATATGATTGACCTTGTATCAAAGGAGACAAATACGTGAAAGAGCTATTCATCAAATACAAAGAAGTGATCCGCTATCTGATTGTCGGGGTCATGACCACCGTGATCAGTCTGGGATCCTACTATATATTCACCCGGACCTTCCTGGATCCGGAAAATGCCCTGCAGCTGCAGATTGCCAATGTACTGAGCTGGATCTGTGCGGTGACATTCTCCTATATTGCCAGCCGCCGGTATGTCTTTGAATCAAAGAATCCGAATATCGTCAAAGAAGTGCTTTCCTTCTTTGCGGCAAGACTGGCAACGCTGGGCATGGACATGGGCATCATGTTCATCGGTACGACGCTTCTGCATATCGATGACCGGATCGTCAAGCTGTTCGTGCAGTTCGTGGTGATTATTGCCAATTATGTATTTTCCAAACTTCTGGTATTCAAAAAGCAGGATGCGTGATCCTGCTTTTTTTACATCTGTGCGATTTCCTTTCTGACGCCGAACAATGTGAACATTGTCCAGACTGCGGCGGCCAGTCCGACCAGACCGCCGAACAGAACAAGCATGGCTCCGGTGGGATTCACCCTGCCGTCCGCAGCCATGAAGAGGCTGACAAAAACCGAGAGCACTGCCAGAAATACTTCAACACCGGCGCTGACATATCTCAGCATATTCAGGGTATCCGCCCGTACTGACTGATAATCATAGGCAATCTGTGCAATGATGCCGAGATAGACGAACATGAAGAACGCCTTGACCAGTGACAGACCGCTGCGGACAGGATATATATCCGCATCGCTGACCAGTCCGAAGATCCAGAGCGCTGCCGTGCATACCGTCAGGACCATCGCGATCCATTTCAGATAGCCTTTGTCTGCGGCATAATTTCCCAGATATCCCAATGACAGATACAGCAGAATAAAACCGATGAAATCCGGTATGATATTGATGCTTTTCGTGTCAAACTGCAGATTGATATTTACCAGGACAAACATGAATCCCAGTGCTGCATACAGCAGTCCTTTTTTGATTTCTTCACTAACCATAACTGAATCTGCAGGTTCATCCATGATCATTCATCTGAAGGCGGCGCAAAATGGCTGGACAGCCGGATCCAGATATATCCGCCCGCAAACAGGATCAGCGTACCGATACAGATCATGTCAAATACCTGCATTTTTACCTCCCTGACAGTATCTGTACTGTCTTTTCTATTGTACTCTCTGATGCATGTTTTTCAAAGCAGCAGGCAACTGACAGGCTTCTGTCATAATCAATGCATTTTATTGTCATTTCCGGAAAACGGAGAATGCTAAAATATAAACGGAGGTGTTTACACATGAACTTTACATCTGTTATGCACGTTGCATTCTACACGGACAAGTGGGATGAAATGATTGAATTTTACACGCAGAAGCTCGGTCTGAAACTCAAAACCTATGTCAAATTCAAGGAATACCTGAGCCGCCCGGACCGTAAGGAAATGTATGAAATCGCCCTGAAGGATCCGGACAGACCCTTCAATGCCTATATCGAAATCGCACCGGGTCAGTTCATCGAACTCTTCCCGGCTAATGAAAAACAGAAGCCGCACAGCGACTGGAATGAATACAAGGGATATTCTCATTTTGCCCTGCTGGTCGATGATATTTTCGCTGCCTATGACGAAGTCGTAGCCAAAGGCATTGAACCGCGCAACAAGCCTTCCAAAGGTCCCAGCGGCACATGGCAGTTCTGGATCCATGATCCGGATATGAACTGGTTCGAAATCATGCAGTATACAGAAGACTCTTATCAGGTGAAAGGACATATTTCAGAATGAAACTCGGTATTATCGGAACCGGCATGATCGTCAAAAACTTTCTGCCGTTCTTCAAGGATATGGAAGGACTGGAACTGACTTCCATCCTTTCCACACCCCGCAGTATCGATACTGCAAAGGAACTTGCGGAAACATTCGGCATCGCGTCCTATACGAGCGATTATGAAACTTTCTGCAATTCCGGCATTGATACGGTCTATGTCGCAGTGCCCAACCATATGCATTATGAATACTGCCTGAAGGCGCTGAACAGCGGTCTGCATGTCATCGTTGAAAAGCCGATGACAAGCAATGACACAGAGGCAAAAGCCCTGAAGCAGGCAGCGGCGGAAAACAACTGTTTCCTGTTTGAAGCAATCACGACGCTGTATCTTGGCAACTATAAGAAGATTCAGGAATGGCTGCCGCGCATCGGCAAAGTCAAGATTGCCCAGAGTTTCTACAGCCAGTATTCCAGCCGCTACAATGCATTCAGAAACGGCGAAGTTCTGCCCGCTTTTGATCCTGCAAAAGCAGGCGGTGCTCTGATGGATCTGAATCTGTACAATATCCATTACATCATGGGTCTGTTCGGGAAACCGGAAGACGTCATGTATTATGCCAATGTCGAAAGAGACATCGATACTTCCGGTGTTCTTGTCATGAAATATCCGGAATTCACTGCCCTGTGCGTTGCGGCCAAGGATTCGAAAGGTCTGCGTGGCGGCATCATCCAGGGTACAGACGGTGTCATCCGTTCCGATATCTCCGCGAATCTGGTCGGAAAGATCACGCTGGAACTCAATGACGGTACGGTCGAAGAATACGACGACGGCATGAGCCAGAAGCGGGTCATTCCGGAATTCCAGGCATTTATCCGTGCCATCAATGAAAATGACATGGATTTCTGCATGGAGATGCTTGATAAATCTATTGCGGTCACTGAGGTACAGACACAGGCGCGCCGCAGCGCCGGTGTCGTATTCCCGGCTGACAATTGATACTTCCTTTTCTATCTGCTTCAGAAAAAATGCCATGTCTGAACCATGGCATTTTTTCTGTTACATAATTCCGGAAAATGCATTATCATCAACAGGTCGGGAGGACCTCTATGAGCGAAACAAAAGAAAACAAGCTCGGAACGATGCCGGTCGGAAAACTGCTGATCTCAATGGCAGTGCCGATGATGCTGTCGTTCTTCATCCAGGCTTTATACAATATCGTCGACTCGATGTTCGTCGCAAAAATTTCCGAAAACGCACTGACCGCCGTATCGCTGGCTTTTCCGATGCAGCAGATCATGAACGCCATCGGCATCGGCACCGGAGTAGGCATCAGCGCAAGTATTCCCCGGGCCATTGCCAGAAAAGACAGCGACAGAGCAGATGCGCTGGCCAATACAGGCATCTTCCTGTGTGCCTGCTATGCCGTGGTATTTATCCTGCTCGGTCTGTTCTTTACAAGGACGTTCTATACGATGCAGACGGATGTCACGGAGATCGTTGAGAGCGGAACCGTCTATCTCTCGATTGTCTGGATCGTTTCTGCCGGTGCATTCTTCGGCAATCTTTTCGAGAAGATGCTGACATCCACCGGAAATGCCGCGCAGGCAATGCTTGCCATGGCCGGCGGTGCCGTCTTCAATATCATCTTTGACCCGCTGCTGATCTTCGGTATCGGTCCGTTTCCGGAAATGGGCATTGCCGGTGCAGCGCTGGCAACGGTCATGGGACAGGTTTTTGCGGCTGTGATCGCTGTGATATTCAATATCCGCAGAAACAGATGGGTTCATTTCAATCTGCCGAAGATCCTTCATCCCCGTCTGTCCGCCGTCAAAGAGATTTATTCCGTCGGTTTCCCTTCGATGATCACGATAGGCCTGTCTTCGATGTCTTCCTTTGTCATCAATCAGGTCCTGCTGCAGTACAGCACAACAGCCACGGCTGTCTTCGGCATCTGGCTGAAGCTGCAGAATTTCTGCTATATGCCTGCCTTCGGCATGAACAACGGCATGGTTCCGATCCTTTCCTACAATTACGGTACCCGCCGGTTTGACCGGGTCTGGCAGACACTGAAATATGCATTGACGGTCATTGTCAGTCTGATGATCGTTCTGACCATTGTATTCGAATGCATCCCGGATGTACTGCTGCGGATGTTCAGCGCTTCTGAAGCGCTCATGTCGATCGGTCTGATTGCCCTGCGCTGTGCCGTGCTTTCACTGGTCTTCGGCGGTGCCACGGTCATTCTGACATCGGCAATGCAGGCACTGAGCCATGCCCGCTTCACCCTGATCATCAATATCCTGCGGGGATTTGTCCTTCCAGCCGGTTCCTTCTTCCTGCTTTCCGTACTGTTCGGGAATCTGAACCGTCTCTGGATCGCAATACCTCTGGCGGATGCCATCGCATGTATCATTGCGGTATCTCTGTACCGCGTCATGCGCAGAGATCTCGACAATGCGTAATACCTCCTGCGGGAGGTATTTTGCTTTCTGCCTTTGATTCAAAATGCGGCGCAGACCCTCTTCTAGAGTCTGAAAGACTTAGGAGGGGTTAGCCGCTTATTGGTTTTGTATATATTGTCTTATCATGTTTTC
>CADABS010000047.1 GCA_902786245.1 uncultured Erysipelotrichaceae bacterium | reverse complement strand
TACTGCACATCAAGAGAAGTAATCTTTCCAACTCCTCCGAGAATGCCTTCGCCATTATACATGTAAATCACATGATAAATGACAACCAAAACTACAGTTGCCCATCTGATATTGTCTAAGTAGTATTTTCTCATATATTTCTCACCTTTGCAATTATTTTTAACATTATTGTAATTGTAAGGCATACCCATGTCTACCAATCAAACCGAACATTTATATCCCTGAAATGTTAAAGCTGGTTGCGAAATCTAAAATCTCTTCATCAGTAAACTCATAGTCTCGACCCACACCAAATAGAAAAATCGTTTTCTCGTTTTGCCCAAAATAGCAAAATCGTTGACTCGTTTTCTGAAATAGTAAATTCATAGCCTCCCCCCTCTCCTTTGACAGGTTTTCGCTGACATAAAAAGAGGGTTTCCATCACTCGAAGCGGAACTTGCTCCCGTGACGGAAATCCCAGTATTTCAGGCTTTTTCAGCTCTTTTTCCTCAAGAATGTGTTAGTAGACAGACGGTCTCGACGTGTTCTGTAAACGGAAAGAGATCAAAGAGTTCCAGATTCTGTATTCTGTATCCGAAGGATTTCAGAATACGTATATCGCGGACCTGTGTTTCCGGATTGCAGGATACATAAACGATTCTGGAAGGCGCTGCCTTTCCGGCTGCCTTCAGTGCTGTTTCACTCATACCAGAACGGGGCGGATCAAAGAAGATGACATCCGGATGCAGTTTCATTCTTTTCATATATTCAGAAGCGTCGCTGGCATAGAACGATACATTCTGCATCTGATTGATCTTCGCATTGACCTTAGCGTCCGCAATCGCTTCCGCATTGATTTCAACACCGACGGCCTGCCGGCAGGATCCTGCCGCCGCAAGTGTAATCGTACCGATACCGCAGCACATATCCAGAACCGTATCCGTCTTCTTCAGCCGGGCAAGTCCAATCGCCCGGGCATACAGTTTCTCTGTCTGGACAGGATTGACCTGGTAGAACGATTTCGATGAAATCCTGAACTGCAGACCGCTGATCCGGTCGGTGATATATCCCCTGCCGAAAAGAATATCTTCTTTCGGTCCCAGAATCATCGATGTTCTGGCGTGATTGTAATTGAGCACAGCCGTTTCGATTTCCGGATGCGCTTCCCGCAGTCTGCTGAC
Organism: uncultured Erysipelotrichaceae bacterium; assembly: GCA_902786245.1. Classification (GTDB taxonomy): domain Bacteria; phylum Bacillota_I; class Bacilli_A; order Erysipelotrichales; family Erysipelotrichaceae; genus Bulleidia. The sequence continues at coordinate 31,441 of CADABS010000047.1, read as the reverse complement.
AAAGTTCTTTGAGCCGGGCAGAAACCTGCTGCCGATGACAATGGCCAAAAGAACCGTCCCTTCTGCTTCCGATACCCGGATATACGCATGACGCAGGACACCGGTATTTCTATCTTCGTCATAGGGTTCGATATGCATATCATCCGCGATATGGCAGATCGTCTGCAGGATCTGATTGGCTTTGACATCCTGGATCAGACACATCGAAGAATCCAGCAGCCGGTGGCTGTTTTTCTCATAGATGCCGGCATGCATCTTTTCTTTCCGGTCGCGGTAGAACGTCGCATATACCTTATGGCGGTAATGATAAGGATCCTCCATGCCGTGTATTTCCCCGACCGGGATCTTTCCGAACAGTTTCTGCACCTGTTCCTTTTTCATCTGCAGCTGTTCTTCATACGGCATCTGCAGATATGCGCAGCCGCCGCATTTTTTACTGACAGGACACATTTTCACAGGTTTACCTCCCGCAGAGACGGTACTACATTCTCACAGTACTGACGCAGTACCCGTTCTGACTGATGGCCGCAGCTGATCAGGACGATATGACTGATGCCGAGTGCTTTGGCCGTGTCATAGTCATGCTGGGTATCGCCGATATACATGCATTCATCCGGCGATGTGCCGCTGTTCTTCATCCACTGCAGCGCCATATCGATCTTCGATCCGGCCAGATAATTGTCGATGCCGAGGATCTCATCAAAATACTTTTCAATGCCCAGTTTCCGGCATTGCGCATTCAATGCGTCGTGCCTGGAGGCACTGAGAATGACATTGCGGTAGCCCTTGTCAATTGCTTCTGTGATTTTATCTTCAAAGCCGTCCATCAGGCCGCATTCATGGAAGTGTTCTTTATACAGATCATTGAATTCCACGGATATATCCTCATAGGTTTCATTCTCAAAGGTATAGCCGAGCTTGTAGTAGTAATCGATCACCGGAAAACAGAATGCATCCCGGTACGCTTCCAGCGACTGCGGCCAGACAGCCATCTGCCTTCTTTCCATCATGCCGTTTTCTATGCGCAGGCACATTTCCACATCATCGATGATCGTGCCGTTATAATCCCAGATCAGTGTTTTCATGAACAGAATTATCTTTGAAATGCACAAAAAAAGCAATATGCGCATTGACGCATACTGCCTGATTGTCATGCTTCGTCGATTTTCTGCAGGAACAGTGCCGGGGAGGCATCCGAAGGCATCCGCCAGTCGCCTCTCGGCGAGAGCGTAACAGAACCGACCTTTGGTCCGTCCGGCAGACAGGAACGCTTGAACTGCTGGTAGAAGAAACGCTTCGCAAAGCGGCGCAGCGCTTCTTTGATTTCTTCCTCTTCCAGACCCGGATATGCCCGCATGGCCAGGGCAATGATCTTGGCCGGCTGGGTGCCGTAGCGGAGTACATAGTACAGGAAGAAGTCATTGAGATCGTATTTGCCGATCTTGTCTTCCGTCTTCTGGGCGATTTCTCCGTCTTTGTTCGGTGTCAGTTCCGGTGAAATCGGTGTATCCGCGATGGAAAGCAGGACCCGCTTCAGTTCATCATCGCCGCATTCATATGCATAGCTCTGACAGATATAGCGGACAAGCGTCTTGGGTACGCTGCCGTTGACACCGTACATGGACATATGGTCGCCGTTGTACGTGCACCAGCCCAAAGCAAGTTCGGAAAGATCGCCGGTGCCGACGACCAGACCGTTTTCCATATTCGCCGCATCCATCAGGATATACGTACGCATTCTGGCCTGGGCATTTTCATAGGTGGTATCGCCTTCACCTTTATATACGCCGCCGTGTCCGATGTCTTCCAGATGTTCCGCAACACCTCTGCCGATCGGTACTTCCCGGATCTCTGCTCCAAGGGTCTTCATCAGATCCATGGCATTGTTGTATGTCAATGAAGTCGTATTGCCTTCATTGGGCATCGTATAGCCGATGATCCGGATATCCCTGATCAGCTTCTGTGCTTCATGGCAGACGATCAGCGCCAGCGTCGAATCCAGACCGCCGGAAATGCCGATGATGAGTGTTTTGATGCCGGTATGGCGGACTCTTGTCGCAAGTCCGTTCGCCTGGATCTGCAGGATCTTTCTGCACCGTTCTGCCCGGTCGGATTCATCCGAAGGCACAAACGGATATGCCGCGACCCGGTAGTGTTCTTCTTTCAGCGCCGCAGCCAGTTCTTTTGCCGAGATCTGATATCCCTGCAGAGGCCGGATCGAAGTACTGATCATCCGGTATGGGGACAGGTCTGTTTCAAAGGTACCGGCATGGGTACGGTTATAGAAGGACATGTCGAGATCGATCAGTCCGGTTTCCACATGGTTTTCCTCAGGGAAAATGACTTCCTTTACCAGTCTGCCGTTATCGGCGATCAGCGAATGTCCGCTGAATACGAGATCGGTGGAAGATTCATCGGTGCCTGCCGATACATAGATATAGCCGCAGTAGCAGCTGCTGCTCTGGCGCAGTACGATATCCCGGCGGTATTCCTGCTTGCCGATGATTTCATCGCTGGCCGAAAGATTGATGATGATATTCGCTCCCGCCAGGCATGCATGCACGGACGGAGGATCGGGTACCCAGAGATCTTCGCAGATCTCCGCTCCCAGCACCGCACCGCTCTTGTCATCTTTGAACAGCAGGTCGGTTCCGAACGGTACATCTCCGCCATTGATCCGGATCGTCTGATTGCGGATCTTTTTTCCCGAAGCGAACCATCTGCCCTCATAGAATTCCCCGTATACCGGAATATACTGCTTGGGGATGACACCGAGGATCTTCCCTTCGCTGATGATCACGGCCGTATTGTACAGATCATTGCCATACGGCAAGGGACAGCCCACCGCCGCCGTCATGCCGGGGCACTGCGCACTTGCCTCCGCAATCTTAACAAGACAGTTCTGTGCTTCGTCCAGCAGCCATTTCTGCTGGAACAGATCTGCGCATGTGTAGCCGGTCATGCACAGTTCCGGGAAGACGATGATGCCGCAGTCTTTATGTTCCAGCATCATCCGGGTGATGATTTCCGTATTGTATACAGGATCTGCGATCCTGAGAGACGGCACGGCGGCCGCCGTTTTGATCATCCGGTTGTTCATGATTCTGTCTCCTTTTTCAGATACCCCATCAGTCCGTCAAGTTCCTCCGGTACCAGTGCCCGGATCTCTTCCAGATCCTTAAGAACACTGCTGTACAGCTGTCTGACCGTGCTGGAAGAAATACCGTGATAGGATTCCGGTGTTGTTACGATGCGGATATACGGACGCAGCGAAGAAAGATACGGATCATTGTCAATGACCGCCTGACAGTCGTCGCCGCTTCTTTCCATGACCGCGATGCCGAATGTACGGCAGATTTCTCCGACATATTTCCAGCCGTGTTCGAGTTCCGGCAGCTTGTCCGAGCCGAACAGCAATGTACATTCATATCCCTGTTCTTTCAGATGGCACAGCGTTTCATAGGTGCGCGGCTGCTGCGGTGCTGTCAGTTCATAATCGCATACTTCCATCCAGGAACGGTTTTTCGCAATGCTTTTCAGCATCGCCAGACGCTCCGCATCAGTGAATGCGAAGTTTTTCTTCTGATCTTCTTCGATATAGCGCATCTTCGTCGGGACAAAGATCACCCTGTCACATCCGCACTGCTGCAGGGCAGCTTCAGCCAGATCGATATGCGCTCTGGTCGGAGGATTGAACGCGCCGCCGAATACGAGCGCTTTCAAATTCTGCCTCCGTGCAGCTTTTCATACATCTTTGCCCGTACATCGGCGACTTTCAGGGTCAGGTCGACATAGTGCTGATGCGGCATTTCCGGACGCAGTTCGCTCTCCCAGACCTTATTCTCCAGCTGATCGCGGATATATGCTTTCTTTGTTTCGATATCCGGCAGATCGATGACCAGCTCACCGCCGATCATATGAGGAACGAGCAGTTTTTCAATATGGTACGCCTTGACCGTACGTCTTGCATGATAGGCATCCGGATCGAGGTTGATGACTTCGATCTCATCGCCGGCCCGGAATTCTTCGCTGTCCAGAGCGATGATATCGCACTGTCCCTTGCCTTCTTCATCAAACAGACGCCATGCCATCAGCTTGCCGGGGATGATTGCCTTGGTGACCGAATCGGAGCACTTCATCTTCGGTGTGTAGGTGCCGTCTGCTTCTTTGACCGCCACCAGCTTATAGACACCCCCGAAGACCGGATCGGTCGCAGAGGTGATCAGATTCTCACCGACGCCATAGGAATCAAAACGGGCGCCTTCATACAGTTCCATATTGATCATCTTCTTCTCATCCAGAGAATTGGAAGCGACCAGTTTGATATACGGCTTGCCAGCCGCATCCAGTGCCTTGCGCAGACGCTTGTAGCCGCGGGCCAGGTCGCCGGAGTCGATCCGGGCGCTCTTGACTCTGCGGTTGGGGTCATCCGGATATTTTCTGATCAGATAATCATCAATCTTGATCAGATTCGGCAGACCGCTTTCAAAAATGCTGTAGGTATCCAGAAGCAGTGAAACATTATCCGGATAGGTATCCGCATAGGCCTTGAAGGCTTCAAATTCACTCGGGAAGAATTCGATGAACGAATGGGCAATCGTTCCGACCGCTTTGACTGCCGGACCGAATTTCATTTCCGCCAGGCAGTTGGCCGTACCGATGCAGCCGCCCAGAATCGACGCATAGGCACCGTCATTGCCGGCCGATTCGCCCTGAGCCCGGCGGGTGCCGAATTCCATGACATTGCGGGGACGGTGGATATTCAGTCCGGTGATTCTGGTCGCCTTGGTCGCAATCAGGGAATGGAAATTCATCGTCTGCAGCAGATATGTCTCGATCAGGATCGCACCGGCCATATCGCATTCGATCCGTACCATCGGCACCTGCGGATACGCAACGGTACCTTCTTTCATCATGTATACGTCGCCTTTCCAGCGGTAGGTGCGCAGGTATTCGCAGAACTCTTCGCTCATGCCCTTATAGCGCAGCCAGGTGATATCCCGGTCCGTGAAATGGTAGTTCTGCAGGAAGCGGATCAGCTTGCGCTGGCCGCAGCTGATCGCATAGCCCAGATTGTCCGGGTTTTTGCGGAAAAACATATCGAATACCATAACGGTATCCTTGTATCCGTGCTCAAAGAGCGCATTGGCCATCGTAAATTCATAGAAGTCGGTAACCATGGCAGGATTGTCATAATCTTCATCGGGAATATAAGGTTCAGCATGAATGTTGCTCATAGTTTCACTCCTCAATAATATCGATCTGGCAGGAAGCCATCACGGCCAGGGCTGCTTCGTGTTTCTGCGGGGTTGTCGCAGCACAGGCCGGGGCAACCGTACGGATGACGGTATCCGGCAGCGCTGCCCGGATCATGATTGCATTGGAAAGCACGCATATATCCGTGCACAGACCGATCAGCGTAATACACTCCGGCTTTTCGCTTTTCATCAGCGCACAGAGTTCTTCGCTGCCGAATGTCGGCTTTTCAATGATCACTGCACCGCGGGCATCCAGGGCTTTCTTAACAGCCGGATTGATCTGCCATCCTTCTGTGCCTTTGATGCAGTGTTCGACCGGCAGGTGTCTGCCTTCGAAGGTTTCCATATAGTTTTCAGGATGGGTATCCATCGTTGCGATGACGGTGTCATAAGCAGGATCTTCGATTTCCCTGACGACACGGTCAATGATCTGCTGTGCTTCCGGGGTGCCGAGGGACATGTCGATGAAGTCATTCTGCATGTCAACGGCGATCAGTACATTTTTCATAGGTTTTCCTCCAGATATGCGTACATGGGATTGAATCTGTACAAAGCGGCAGGCTTGCCGCCGGTTTTTGTTTTTTCACCTGTCATCACCAGCATCTTCTTGATATCGCGGCGGAAGTTGCCGGTATCGGTCGGATGCCCGATGACTGCTTCATAGGCTGTCTGCACCTGCCGCAGGGTAAAGCTCTCCGGCAGCAGATTGAACAGGATCCCGGTCGAGGCAGCCCGGTGCTGCACCTGGTCCATGGCCATGTTCACGGCCTTGACATGGTCCGCTGCCAGCTTCGCACCTGAATCGGGACGCAGCTGCGAGCGTGTTTCAATATAGTTGGACCTTACCGTATCCGTGATCTCATAGGAGATACGGACACCTTTTTCTTCGCAGACAAGATCCAGCACGGATTTTCTTCCGCCGCTGTCTGCCTCCAGCGTCTTTTTTGAGATCGTGAACCAGGCTGAATCCATCGCATCATCGCCGGCCTTTGTATCTCTGATCGTTTCCGGCGGCGTCATTGACAGATAAACCGTCGTAATGACTCTGGTACGGGGATCCCGGTCCGCATTGCCGAAGGTATACAGCTGCCGGAAATACGTCCGCTGACAGATCGATGTCTCCTCCTGCAGTTCCCGCAGCACCGCGGTTTCCATATCCTCATCGAAATTGATGAAGCCGCCCGGCAGTGCCCAGTCATGGATAAACGGATGGTCTCTCCGCTTCACCAGCAGGATCTTCAGGGCACCGTCCTGCACGGTCATCATGACCATGTCGACGGTATTGCTGGGATGTCTGTACATTGAATCATCATAGCGTTCCAGAAACTGTTCCAGAGTCTCTCCGCGTTCGTTTACAGGTTCCATCGTAACTCCTTATAGTCATTTTGACTATAACAATCATACCATGATTCTCTGTTCTGTAAAGACCTGTTATTCAAAAACTGTTTCGACCGTGTATTCCGGTGAAACCGCGGTAATCAAAGGCTGGAAGATCTCCCATGTCTTTAAAAGCGCAAGTCTGTCTGCCTGTTCAAACAGTTCCTTTTCCACCAGTCTTTCCCGCATCGAATTCTCTACCGACTGCTCCAGTTCATTCTGCTCTTCCGCCGTCAGGGTGATATCGCCGAATGCCAGCCACCCCTTCTCGGTATCATCGAACTCGGCTGCCTGCAGATCGGGCTGGATATACTGCAATACGGCATGGGGAATGGATACCTTCACCGTGTGCGCTTCTTCATCTACCCGGATCTTCGAAGCGCTGATGCAGGAGAGATCGACCGTATAGATACCGCTGCCGTAGTACGTGACATTTTTGACCTTGGAGAAGATCGGCAGACTGCCCAGTCCTGCTTTCGTCAAAGTCGTCTGGATCGACAGCGGCTGTTCCATGACGATCAGTTCCTGATGTTCACTGGCAGCGCTCAGGATCGTATTTTCAAAATCCGCAGCCGTATAGCCATGGAATCCTTCATCATCGATCATGACATCATGTTCACTGCCCAAAGAGAACAGCGATGACGCATTGCCGATGAGCCAGAAGCACAGAATACCGCACAGGAAGCCGACTGCCAGACCCCGGAAAAAATCGCTCCAGCGCTTGGGTGATTTCTCTGCCGCCAGAGACAATGCGGCAGCTGCCGCACCGATCACAGTCTCCGGCACCTGCGGCTGTGCTTCTTTCCCTGCCTGTTTTTCTTCTTTCTGCTTCTCTGCCTGTTTCCGGGCATTCTCTGCATCTGCCGCTGCCTGCTTCTGACGCTGTGCGATCGCTTCGGCATCCTTCTGCTGCTTTGCGGTTGTTTCGTTTTCCTTCGTTTCCACTTTGATATCGGTCTTCAGATTATGATCCGCCATAGCCGTTTACCTCACTGATTTCATCATAACATGCATAAAAAAAAGTCTGACAGTAAACAATTCTGGTGATGCTTACTGTTTAGATGCTCGTTTATAGGTGGTGTCTGTCAATACCAGATGCCATAAGATACGATTCATCTTCGGCCATCTTTCTGCAGCACCTTTCACTCTGAACAGGTATACAAACCAGTTCAGATATGATTGCAGGCTATCTATCCGCATGCCTATGAAACGGTAGAGATATCTCTTAAGCCAGGAACACATATTGTTGATAAGAGCCATGTTCTCAAGATAGTTCTTATCTTTGAGGTCTGCCTTATAGGCTTCATCCACAAGATTAAGTTCTCTGATCAAAGCATTATGTGCATGTTCGCCATCGTGTACTAATGTCGATCCCGGAACAATATGATCCTTCAGAGCTTCAAGGATGCGTTCAGAAGAGGGCTTTCCATGGCCGCAAATCACCGCATAGGTGTTCTTATGAATATCTATAGCTACAACAATGCATAACTGAACTTCTGATAGTCCTCGTTTCTTCTTGTAATCATCTTCATGAACAGAGAACTGTCATACAGATATGTTTCATCAATCCAGATGCGATCTCTCAGGTACAGATGTTCCTGGTATCCATTTACTGCAGCGAATACTTTCTTCCTCCACAGCATAGCTGTGGGATGAGATATGCCGCACAGTTCTTCTGTCATTTCAAGAGGTACATTGAATGTCATGAGGGTCAGATATTCTGCCCATGTATCAAAACTCTTATTGGTGGAATGGAAGATTGTATTGCTCAATAAGGCAAACCGCTTGCCACAGTCTTTGCACCGGAACCGTTTAAGACCATCCGGCGTTGATCCGTCGGATACAGAATTGACTGATCCGCATGCTGGACATGAAGCTTTGCAATCGTATTTGATCGTCAATTCTTCAAAATCGGTGACGTCGTACTGTTCTTTGTTCTTACGGACAGATAAACTGAAAACAAGGTCAGTAAACGAATTCTCTGCTGACATAATGACATCTCCGCTTACTTAAGCAGCCATCCGGCCGGAGATGTCGCCAAACATAGAGCCGAATGGCTGCTTAAGTATTTCTATATTTGGCTATTTCATTATAGTCCAGTTGAGTTTTATCAACAGAATTGTTTACTGTTAGATTATTTTTCAGGGTGGTTCTTCTTTATGATTATTATATCCTCTGCCCATACAAATTGAAACGGCGGGAGATGATCTCCTGCCGTGTCTGATCATTTTCGATTTGCTTTGCAGCACTATGACATCTGCGTTTCACTTGCTGTACTGTTCACAGCACCATACAGCTATACGTCTGATTAAGTCTTCCGGAAGTTCTTTGTTATACGGCAGTCGGATCGTCCCTTTACTGACATCATAGTCTTTCAGTTCTTCCGCAAACACCGTGGTGGCTTCTCCTCCCGGATAGATTCCAAGATGTTTTTTGGATGCCGCAAAATGGATCAGGTTGCGTCCTCTCCAATAAGTAGGCATAGACCATGACATCCGTTCTTCCGCTTCCGGAAGCGCAGATCTGATGATCGAACGGACTTCTCTCAGTTTTTCCTGTACAGGTTCATCCTGGGATTCAATATATTCATCGATCGTTTCCGGTTTTCCGCAATAGTGCTGCTGATCGATCCTGCTGAATTCCCTTCCGCATTTAGGACATTTCCATTTCATTTCTGTTCTGCTCCTTTATCAATGATCCGGTACAGTTTCCGGCTGATCCAAGCAAATATGAGATTCATGACCGCAAGGAACACCGCCAGCAGCAGAACATCATCATCGATCCCTGCCGTGGCATCTATGATGCGCACAGCCATACGTGTTATTCCCAGCATGACCAGGACAGTCACAAAAATATATGTGTTCCGTTTCATCTCAGTATCTTTTCCATCGGTCTTCCTTTTGCCAGCTCATCGACCAGTTTATCGAGCTGGCGGATCTGTTTCATCAGGGGATCCTCGATCGTTTCCACCTGTACACCGCAGATCTTTCCCTTGATCAGTTCAGCCCGGCTGTTATAAGCCGGTGCTTCCGTGAAAAACACACCGTATGTCATATCCGATTCCAGTGCCGCATCGATCTGTTCCGCTGTATAGCCTGTCAGCCATTCAGTGACCGTATAAACTTCAGCACGTGTTCTGTTTTTCCGTTCTGCTTTCTGCACCAGCATGGGAAACACTTTGGAAAAGGACATATCAAAAATCGATTGTCTGGGCATATTCAACTCCTGTATTCATGTTTCAGTCATCATCGGGCAAAGCAAACAGCTCCAGAAGATCCCGGTCGTGCTTTGCCCTGCTGCATTTCTCACAATACAGTTTTCCGTCGATATAGTCAAATATAGAACCGCGTTTGATCTTTCTGCCGCATCTGAGATAAACTGAAAACAAGGTCAGTAAACGAATTCTCTGCTGACATAATGACATCTCCGCTTACTTAAGCAGCCATCCGGCCGGAGATGTCGCCAAACATTGAGCCAGATAGCTGCTTAAGTATTTCTATATTTGGCTATTCCATTATAGTTCAGTTGTGTTCTATCACCAGAATTGTTTACTGTCAGAAAAAAATGAAACACACTGCAGTGTATTTCATTTCTTTGTTCTTTTCTTCATTCTTGTGTATTTGCGGCCCAGATTGATCTCCAGGAAGCGCATCAGCGACGCATGGTCCTTTGCCGCAAAGTCAAGTTCCTTGGTCTTGTATTCATCCGGTTTGCTGTCCTTGCCCGATTCCACCAGGAAATAGACGGCTGTCGTCTTTTCCTTTTTCTCAAAGTCATAGGAGCGGACCTTGGACCACGGGGTGAACCGGCCGGCCGAGACCATGCCCTCTTCGCCGATACCGTCATGATAGGAAAGGAATGCCGTGACCGCGATCAGGATCGACATGATTCTGTACAGTTCCGAACCACTGATGGGAACACCGTTGTATACGCCGGTCATCAATGACATGAATGTCGCAAGACCCAGTACCAGGAATGCGATCCGCAGATAGCCCCACTGCTGGTCCTGGATGATGATCTTCTTACGGTAGCGGATCCACTGGACGATCATGAAGATGCCGATGCCGATAAATACTGTACCGAGAATATAATTCAATGTATCGCTCATAAATACCTCTGAATAAACAACGCGTCTATTATACAATGAAGCAATTGTTTCCGCTACTCATTCATATTAAAATGCCTGTATGGAAAAAAAGAAAATCAGAATGTTCGCAACCGATCTGGACGGAACCCTTTTCTCGGGATGGGCAAAGGTTTCGCAGCGGGCTGCGGATGATCTCAGAAATATGCGCAGAAGCGGCATCATTGTCGTATTATGCACCGGCCGGCCGTTCTACAGCGTCCGCCGCAATGTCCCGGATGACATCTATGATTATGCCATCTGCACCAACGGCCAGGATATCTATGACAGCCGGACAAAGACACATATCTACGGCAGCGTGCTGGAAAAAGAAGATATGGAACTGCTCTGCACCCTGATGGAGAAGTATCCGATGGTCATGGAAGCGGTCTGGGATGATCAGACCCATCACTTTGCCTCGATGCTCTACCGGCCGTTTCTCACTGCTGCCCGGAAAGCAGGTACACTGTACAAGCGCCTGCAGGGCAAATATTACAGTTTCACGGAAATCAGTTCACACCGGGAAGAGCTCACCTCCAGAACCTTCGGCAAAGTCTGCTTCGCTTCTTTTCATTTCGTACTGGCAAAAGCACAGAGCCGTCTGGATCCCCGGCGGTATTCGGCTTTCTATACCAATCCGATGTGGATCGAGATCATGCGGGCAGATGTTTCCAAAGGCAGTGCCCTGCGGTCCGTCATGGAAAAAGAAAACATCTCCCCTGCCGACAGCGCCTGTGCCGGGGACGGCGAAAACGATCTGCCGATGATGCAGGAATGCGCCGTGCGCATCGCCATGGCCAATGCCATGCCTTCCGTCCGGAAACATGCGACCGATGTCTGCGGCCACTGCCGCAAAGACGGACTTGCCCAATGGCTGGAAGAACATATTGATTTTATGCAGGAATGAAGCCTAGAATTAGTTTATGAACAGAGAAGAAATACTCCCGTATCTGAATAAATTCATCACGGTGACCCTGGATGACGGCACTGCCGATTCCGGCTATGTCGCAAATCCGAAGGATTTTCTCAATGAAAGCGATGATGATCTGCACCTGGCCCTGCTGAACGGTCTCTTTCAGACCGAGATACCGATCCGCAGGATCATCCGCATCGAGCAGTCGGTACGGGAAGAAACAACAAAAATACCGATTCTCGGCTTTGACGAAGAACCGGTCATACCCCCGACCATCGATGAACAGATCGATGAGCTGTATGAAAAGAGTCTGGAGGACGATCTGAACATATCTCTGGATGATCTGCTGGAACCGAAAAACGATTAAGGAGTGCGCAATATCTGCGCACTCCCTTTGTTTATGATCAGCTCATTCTTTCGTTGACGAAGACATCATATTTTCCGTCTTCTGCGTCAACGACGATCGTATGTCCCTGGATATCCGGGTTTTCGAGAATGACCTTGGCCACTTCCGTTTCGATTTCCCGCTGGATATGACGCTTCATCGGTCTTGCCCCGAATACCGGGTCGACACCGCATGCGATGATCCGCTGCTTTGCGGCATCGGTCACGATCAGCGAAATATCCTTGTCATTCAGCCGGAGTTCCAGCTGATGCAGGAACTTGTCCGCAATTCTGCGCAGAACATCATTGCTCAGAGAATTGAACACGATGATCTCATCGATACGGTTGATCAGTTCCGGCTTGAAGAACTTATGCACTTCATCGAGATAATGTTCTTCCCTGGCATCGGGATCTGTCTCAAAGGCAAACTGTGAACCCAGGTTGCTGGTCATGATGATGATCGTATTCTTGAAATCCACGGTAACGCCCTTGGAATCCGTGATCCGTCCGTCATCGAGGATCTGCAGCAGGATATTGAATACATCCGGATGCGCCTTTTCGATCTCATCGAGCAGGACGATCGAATACGGTGCCCGGCGTACGGCTTCGGTCAGCTGTCCGCCCTCTTCATATCCGACATATCCCGGCGGCGCGCCGATCAGTCTGGATACGCTGAACTTTTCCATATATTCGGACATATCGATGCGGACGATCTTCGATTCGTCATCGAACAGCTGCTGGGCCAGTGCCTTGGCTGCTTCGGTCTTGCCGACACCGGTCGGACCGAGGAACAGGAACGAACCGAGAGGTCTGTTTTCATCCTGGATATTGGCCTTGGAACGCATGATCGCATCAGACACGAGCTTCAGCGCCTTGTCCTGGCCGATGACTCTTTCTTTCAGAGCCTCCGGCAGATGCAGGATCTTCTGTCTTTCCGTCGACATCAGACGGGCAACTTCGATATGCGTCCATCTCGATACGACCTTGGCAATCATATCTTCATCGACGACCTGCTGGATCATCCGGCTTTCATTGAGCTTATCCGCTTCCGCGATCTGCTTCTCCAGTTCCGGGATCGTACCGTATTTCAGTTTTGCGGCCTTTTCATAGTCCGCATCATTTTCCGCCTGGGTGAGATCGAGCTTTGCCTTTTCCAGCTGTTCCTTGGAATCCTTCAGGGAATCCAGCTGCTTCTTTTCGTGCTGCCATTGCGAGAACTTAGCCTCTTTTTCTTCATTCAGATTTGCCAGTTCCCGTCTGATCTCTTCCAGACGTTCTTTTGCCCGCTCGTCTACTTCATCCTTCAGGGATGTTTCTTCGATCTGCAGGGTCATGATATGCCGGGAAAGCTCATCCAGTTCCGCCGGCATGGAATCCATTTCCACCCGGATCGAAGCACATGCTTCATCGATCAGGTCGATTGCCTTGTCCGGCAGGAACCGGTCGGTGATATAGCGGTTCGACAGGGTCGCAGCCGCGATGATCGCTTCGTCTTTGATCTGTACACCATGGTGCGATTCGAATCTGTCTTTGAGTCCGCGCAGGATACTGATCGTATCTTCCACGGTCGGCTCGGCAACCATGATCTTCTGGAATCTGCGTTCCAGCGCTCTGTCTTTTTCGATATATTTGCGGTATTCATCAAAGGTCGTCGCACCGATGCACTTGAGTTCGCCTCTTGCCAGCATCGGCTTGAGCAGATTGGCCGCATCCATGGAGCCTTCGGTCTTGCCCGCACCGACCAGGTTATGCAGTTCATCGATGAACAGGATAATGCCGCCGTCGGCTTCCTGTACCTGCTTCAGTACACCCTTGAGTCTTTCTTCGAATTCGCCTCTGTACTTGGCACCGGCGATCAGTGCACCCATGTCAAGTTCGATCAGTCTCTTTTCTTTCAGTCCCAGCGGCACATCGCCTTTCATGATACGCCATGCCAGTCCTTCGACGATCGCTGTTTTGCCGACGCCCGGCTCACCGATCAGGACCGGGTTGTTCTTCGTCTTGCGGGAAAGGATCTCGATGACTCTGCGGATCTCTTCATCCCTGCCGATGACCGGATCGATCCGGCCGTCTCTGACGTCTTTGACCAGGTCATGTCCGTATTTGCTTAATGCGTCGAGCTGGCTCTCATTTGTCTTTTCATCCATTGTCATGCCACCTCTTCTTTCTTTTTCCGCGGCCAGAATGTCCCTGTCCGCAACACCGTATTTCCTTCTGATCTGACTGATCAGCGGATCTTCTGTCTGCCAGAGACCGATGAGGAATACGGCTGTGCTCATATAGCTGTCTTTGAGCTGTTTCATGATCTCAAGGGCATTGGTATATGCCTTTGAGACGTATCTTGACAGACCCGGATCGTAATCGCCGCTGATATGCGGCAGAGAGGAAAGACTGTCTTCAACGATTCTGCGCATTTCCTCTTTATTCATTCCGGTACGCTGCCAGATGCCGTCCAGATTGTCATCGGAAAGCATCGCCTGCAGAATATGGGCAGCACTGATTTCAGAGCACTGCGTCTGTTTCGCATTCTGCACAGCCTCCATGATCACCTGCTGTAGCTGTTCTGTCATCTGTTCGATATTCATACATCACACCTCCTTTCAGGCATGATTCATGCGGTTACGAGAAACTCTTCTTGAAGCGGTTCCAGACGCTTTCGCCTTCCCGTTTGCCCTGCATTTCCTGCAGCTGCTTATAGAGTTCCTTTTCTTTTCTGGAAAGATCTGTATCGACTGTTATATTGACGGTCACGATCTGATCGCCTATCCGGCTGCCGTTGACCTCCTTGACGCCTTTGCCCTTCAGACGGAACTGCTTTCCGTTCTGGGTGCCGGCCGGGATCTTCATCGCCACATCGCCATGAATCGTCGGCACATCCACCGTCGTACCCAGGGTCGCATCGACTGCGCTGACAGGGATATCGAGATAGATGTTTCTGCCGTCTCTTTCAAACTTGTCATGGGGCTGGACGATGATTTCGATATACAGGTCGCCGTTGGGGCCGCCGTTTTCACCCCGTTCGCCCTTGCCCTGCACACGCAGCTGCTGGCCGGAGGAAATACCTGCCGGAATATCCACATCGACATCGGTCTTTCTGCGGATATAGCCCCTGCCGGAACATTCCGGACACGGCTTGCGTACCTTTCTGCCGCTGCCGCCGCAGTCCGGACATACGCCCTGCGTCTGGAAGACGCCGAAGGCTGTACGCTGCTGGGAAATCACCGTTCCGCTGCCATGGCAGGTATTGCAGGTTTCGACATCGGAAGGACTTGCTGCACCGCTTCCCTTACAGGATGTACATGTTTCGTCCACGTTCAGGGTGATCGTCTTTTTCACACCGAAGCATGCGTCCATGAACGAAATCGTCAGACGCATGAACTTGTCTTCGCCCTTGCGCGGGGAACTGGATCTGCGGGAAGAACGCGACTGCGAGAAGCCGCCCATACCGCCCATGCCGCCGAAGAACGAAGAGAAGATATCATTGATATCGTCAAATCCGCCGCTGAATCCCTGTGAGAAGCCGCCGTAATTCGGATCATTGCCGGCAAAGCCGAACTGATCGTAATTGGCCCGCTTCTGGGGATCGCTGAGGATCTCATAGGCCTCATTGATTTCCTTGAATTTCTCCGCCGCATCCGGTGCCTTGTTGATATCGGGATGATACTTCTTGGCAAGAGAACGGTATGCCTTCTTTATTTCATCCTCGCTCGCCCCTTTGGATATCCCCAGGACCTCATAATAATCTCTTTTATCCGCCATATCTCTCCTGCCTTTCCTTAAGCACAGAATGCGGAATCAATCCGTTCCGCATCCTGCATTGTCATTTCAGATTTACTTCTTTTCCGTGAAGTCCGCATCGACGACATCATCGGGGTTCACGCCGCTGTTCTGCTGGAATCCCTGACCTGCGTTCTGCTGGAATCCCTGGCCTGCATTCTGCTGGAAGCCCTGACCGTTATTGGCATACATTGCCTGGGCCATATCATTGGCTGCCTTCTCGAGCGCATCCAGCTTTGTCTTCAGACCGTCCATATCATTCTGGTCGATCGCTGTCTGCAGTTCATCGCGCAGCTTCTTCACTTCCGCCTTCTGTTCTTCGGTAACATTCGCATTTTCCTGGGCAAGCGTATCATCAATCTGATGGATGAAGGCTTCTGCCCGGTTGCGTGTCTCAATGTCTTCCTTGCGCTTGTCGTCTTCCGCCTTGTGCATTTCTGCTTCTCTGACCATACGGTCGATCTCATCATCGCTCAGTCCGGAAGAATTCGTGATCGTAATGGACTGTTTCTTGTTTGTTGCCTTATCGACTGCGCTGACATTGACGATACCGTTGACGTCGATATCGAATGTAACCTCGATCTGCGGCACACCGCGTCTTGCCGGTGCGATGCCGTCGAGCTGGAAGTTGCCCAGTGTCTTGTTGTCATTGGCCATCGGACGCTCACCCTGCAGGACATGGATGTCAACTGCCGGCTGGTTGTCCGCAGCGGTAGAGAAGATCTGCGACTTGGAAGTCGGGATCGTTGTATTTCTCGGGATCAGAACGGTCATGACGCCGCCCAGTGTTTCAATGCCGAGGCTCAGCGGTGTGACATCCAGCAGGAGGACGTCCTTGACATCGCCGGCGATGACGCCGCCCTGGATTGCGGCACCCATGGCTACGCATTCATCCGGGTTGACAGAACGGTTCGGCTCCTTGCCGAGCTCTCTGCGGACTGCTTCCTGGACTGCCGGGATACGGGTGGAACCGCCGACCAGCAGAATCTGATCCAGTTCGGATGCGTTCAGTTTCGCATCGCGCAGTGCCTGCCGTACAGGCACCATTGTTCTTTCGACAAGATCCTTTGTCAGATTGTCGAACTGTGCTCTTGTCAGTGTGGATTCAAGATGCAGCGGACCGGCCGGACCGACGCTGATGAACGGCAGCGAGATCTGGGTCTGGACCATGCCGGACAGATCCTTCTTTGCCTTTTCAGCTGCTTCCTTGAGTCTCTGCAGTGCCATCTTGTCAGCTTTCAGATCGATGCCGTTGTCTTTTCTGAAATTGTCAGCCAGCCAGTCGATGATCTTGTTGTCGAAGTCATCGCCGCCCAGATGCGTATCGCCGGCAGTGGAGAGAACCTCGAATGTGCCGTCCGCGATATCCAGAATGGAAACATCGAATGTGCCGCCGCCAAGGTCATAGACCAGGATCTTCTGTTCCTTGCCTGAGCTCTTGTCCAGTCCGAAGGCAAGTGCGGAAGCTGTCGGCTCATTGATGATACGCTCAACTTCCAGACCGGCGATCTTGCCGGCATCCTTGGTTGCCTGACGCTGGGCGTCATTGAAGTATGCAGGTACGGTAATGACTGCCCGGTCGACCTTCTCACCGAGATACGATTCCGCATAGTCCTTGATGTAGGACAGGATCATCGCGGAGATCTCCTGCGGTGTATACTGTTTGCCTTCCAGTGTCACCTTTTCATCCGTACCCATCAGACGCTTGATGGAATAGACGGTTTCCTTATTCGTGATCAGCTGACGCTTTGCCGCATCGCCGACAACCCGTTCACCGTTCTTGAATGCGACGACCGAAGGTGTCGTCCGGTTTCCTTCCGGATTGGTGATGACCTTGGCCTCGCCGCCTTCCATGACTGCTGCACAGCTGTTCGTTGTACCTAAATCGATTCCGATAATCTTGCTCATAATTCTGTCCTCCCTGTCTTATTCGCTGACCTTGACCATTGCCGCACGAAGAATGCGGTCCTTCAGCTTATATCCCTTCTGCAGTACCTGCAGTACAATTCCCGGTTCCGTACCGTCCTGATGTTCCATCATCAGGGCCTGATGCCAGTTGGCATCGAACGGTTTACCTTCCGCTTCGATTTCACTTACGCCTTCTTTTTCCAGCGCTGTCCGAAGCTGTCCGTAAATCATTTCAACGCCCTTGCGGTATGCTTCATCGCTTGTTTCCTGGGCCAGTGCCCTTTCGCAGTTATCCAGCACCGGCAGGATCTCGAGGGCGAATGACTGGATCCTGTATTTGTTTCTCTGTTCAAAATCATTGGTCAGCCGCTTGCGGGTGTTTTCCGTATCCGCATAGGCCTTTGCATATTCGTTTTTCAGAATCGCAACCTGATCCTGCAGCTCGCTGATCTGCGTCTTCAGCTCACTGATTTCATCTTTTTCTTCCTGCGCAGGAGTTTCTTCCTCTGCGATTTCTTCTGTTTCCTCAGCCGCAGCCGTCTGCTCTTCTTTTACTTCTTTTTCATCACTCATCGTTCTTTCCTCCTGCGTTGTACATCTTCTCGATCATGCGGGCGGCATATCCCAGCATGGCGATGACCTTGTCGTAGTCCATCCGGCTCGGTCCGACGACCATCAGTTCTCCGCTTTCGCTGTCATTCACCTTGAATGGCGAGCGGACCACTGCCAGATCGTCATACCATGTCAGTCTTGTGCCTTTTGTCGTTACCGCTACCGCTCCGTCTTTGCCGGTCAGAGAACGCCATACCGAGGAATCATCGAACATCGACATCAGCTGCTTGAGCCGGTTGATATCTTCGAATTCAGGATGATAGAGCATTCTGTCCTTGCCGGAGAAGTAGACGTTTTCACTGGCAAAGCGGATGAATGCCTTGACGAATGCCGTAAACAGAAGATCATGACGCTGCACGACAGCACTCAGGTGCGGTTTCAGTTCCTGCATGCGCTCCGCCAGATCCGTGATCCGCACACCGCGCAGACGGGTATTGAGAATATCCGTACATGTCTCGATGTCGGTAAACGGAATATCTTCATCGAAATGGAAGTTCTTGGTTTCCGTATGGCCGCTGTTGGTAATGAATACACATACCGCGTTTCTTTCATCGATCGGGAACAGTTTGATATGTTCCAGTGTCTGGGTCGATGAATCCGGACCGATGGCACCGGCGGTCATGTTTGTCATTTCCGAGAGGATCGCACAGCTCTGATGCACGGCATCCTCGATATTCATGTTGGAAACATCAAACGCTTCGCGGATCGCCACTTCCATGCGTTTATCGATGCCGGAATTCTCCAGCAGGTTTTCGCAGTAGAACTTGTAGCCCAGTGTACTGGGCACTCTGCCGCTGGAAGTATGCGTCTTTTCCAGATACCCCATTTCTTCCAGCACCTGCATGTCATTGCGGATCGTTGCGCTGGAATACGAGAGATGATATTTCTGCTGAAGCGTTTTCGACCCGACAGGTTCCGCTGTCTTGATGAATTCATCGACGATCGCTTTGAAGATCTCAATACGTCTTGGCGTCAGCATCTCTTTCACCTCCGTTAGCACTCTTTTCGCTTGCCTGCTAATATACTACGTCTTTGATTTAGCACTGTCAAGAACCAAGTGCTAAAAACATGAAAAAGACCCTGTCTTCTTTCAGACAGGATCCGTTATCCTTATTATTAATGCATCAGTACTTGCGCAGAACTTCTTCACAGATCGCAGCCGGCACCATCCTGGAGATATCGCCGTGATTGGAAGCGATCTCCTTGACGACGGAAGAACTGAGGAATGAGAATTCCGGCTTGGCGATGAAGAACGTCGTTTCGATGCTTTCATCGATCATCATGTTCGCGGTTGCCTGCTGCAGTTCATATTCATAATCGGTGACCGCGCGGATGCCTCTGACGATCTGCCGGCAGCCGAGTGCCCGGGCATACTCGACGGTCAGACCGGAGCCGATTTCGACCCGGACATTGGCCGGCGAACCGACTTCGCACAGGCAGTCCTCGATCATTTTCTTTCTTTCTTCTGCCGTAAACAGACAGGTCTTGCGGGGATTGACCATGATCAGTACGACCAGTTCATCCACCAGTTTTGCGCTCCGTTCAATAATGTCCAGATGTCCTTTTGTGATCGGATCAAAGGTTCCCGGGTAGCACGCTTTCATTTCTGTTTCCTCCTGTAGTATGAAATCATTGTAATCCCGTAGCGGACTTCTTTGTACCGCATCAGACTGCCGTACTGTTCTTCATAGACATCTGAGGCGGATGATTCGATGACGATCCTTCCGTCTTCCTTCAGCATTCCCTCACGATCGATATACAGCAGTATATCCGCATTGTGCTGTTTCATATACGGGGGATCGAGATAGATCAGATCAAAAGCCATGCCCTCTTCATTGAGGATCTGCAGTGCTTTTGTATCTTTCATATGCAGAAACCGGCACTGCTCTGTGCAGCCCAGTGATTTCGCATTGTTTTTAATGACTGCCATGGCAGCCCCGGAGATATCGCAGAATACCGCATTGTCCATGCCCCGCGAGAGCGCTTCAAAACCGTTGGCACCGCTGCCGGCATACAGATCCAGAAAACAGCCTCCTTCAAACCATGTCCCCAGGGAAGAGAACACCGCTTCCCGGACCTTGTCCAGAGTCGGACGGGTGGCATTTCCTTTCGGCGCATCGATGCGGCGGGAGGAATACTCCCCGGCAATGATTCTCATTGGATCTCACCCCGGTTGAATGCGCTGATGATCCCCTGGCACAGCCCGATACCGACCATGAAGCTCATGACCGAAGAACCGCCGGAAGAAATCATCAGCAGCGGTACGCCGGTCAGCGGAAGCAGACCGGTAACACCGCCGATATTCAGCAGCATATGCACGAGCAGATACACGGCAACGCCGCACAGAATGATCTTGGCCTTTTCGGAATGGATCTTCTGGGCATAGCGCAGCAGCTGAAACATGATCGTGCAGTACATTGCCATCAGGGCCAGGAATCCGGCAATGCCGAGTTCCTCCACCAACACCGCCAGAATATAGTCCGTATTGGCAGCCGGGAACTGCATGTATTTGCGGATCGAACCGCCGAATCCCCTGCCCAGCCATCCGCCGGACGCAAAGGAGACCAGACCGTTGATCAGCTGGAAACCGGTGTCATACGGATCGCGGAACGGGTCGACCGCCGAGAGGAATCTGTTTTTCTGATAATCCTTGAGGAAACTGAAATTCTCGATCAGCGATTCACCGGCCGGCGAAAGAATATAGACCGAAGCGATGACCGCAAGACAGAACAGCACCTTCAGCGTGATCTGCGTCTTCTTCATCTGGGGATGGTTCGGGATCAGCAGACAGACACAGGTGATGATGAAAATGACGAAAGCCGATCCGAAGTCATCCTGCAGGACCGTGATGATAAAGCACATCACAAAGATGAATCCCAGCGGTCTTGTCAGCATCTGCCGGGTGTTATCGAACTTCTTATTGATATCGCCGCAGTATGCCGCAACGATGGCCATTGCCATCAGCTTGGCAAATTCCGAAGGCTGGATACTGACTTCGACACCGGCAATGACAACACGCAGCCAGGCTCTGGTATCGGTTCCCGCCGGCGGCGGAAACAGAAGACAGACCAGCAGTGCGATGATCATGAGAAAGACATAGGAAACAAAGCGGTTTCCCTTCAGCTGTGCCAGGGTAAACTGATTGGCGAAAAAGCACATTCCGACATAGCCGATCATACCGAAAACGATCTGCTTGAGGACCGTCATCAGCAGATAGCGGCTGTTGCCTACGGAAAGTCCCATGGAGGCGCTGCCGACCATGACGATGCCGAATAAAAGCAGGCCCATGATCGAAATATGAATCAGCCGGTCATATTTATCCGGCATGATCAGAGGAATCTTATGCCGTCCGGCTGTCTGTGTTTTTTTCATTGCTGTCATGCCATCAATTTTAGCATAAGCAGAAGATGAAAACACAGAAGGTTGAAAAATAAACCGGCAAAGAATACGCAGAAGAAAAGCGCCCGATACAGGGCGCGCATATGAATATATTACAGGATACCGACCCGCTTGAAGATCGTATCGATGTTGCGGACATGATACATCGGATCGAAGCAGTCATCGATTTCTTCCGGTGTCAGCGTTTCCGTGACTTCCGGAACAGCAGTGATCAGATCGCGGAAGGAACGGTGCTCCTCCCATGCCTTGATGGCCTGGGGCTGTACCGTATCATAGGCCTTTTCTCTGGGCCAGCCCTTTTCGACCAGCTTCAGCATGAACCGCTGCGAGAAGATGACGCCTTCCGTCAGCCAGATATTCTTTTCCATGTTTTCCGGGAAGACGGTCAGATTCTTCAGGATCCGGCCGAATCTGGTGAGCATATAGTCGAGCAGCGCGGTTGCGTCCGGCGCAATGATGCGCTCGGCGGAGCTGTGCGAAATATCTCTTTCATGCCAGAGCGGGACATCGTCATAGGCCGTAACCATATAGCCGCGCAGAACTCTTGCACAGCCGCAGATATTCTCGGAGCCGATCGGGTTTCTCTTGTGCGGCATGGCACTGGAGCCCTTCTGTCCCTTGTTGAAATGTTCCTCTGCTTCCCGGACTTCGGTTCTCTGCAGGTGGCGGACTTCTGTCGCCATCTGTTCCAGGGTCGCACCGATCAGAGCCAGGGTTGCGAAATAATGCGCATGCCGGTCGCGCTGGAGGATCTGGGTGCTGATGGCAGCGGAATGGATGCCGAGATGCTCGCAGACATAATCCTGGACAAACGGCGGGATATTGGCAAATGTACCGACGGCACCGGAGATCTTGCCGGCTTCCACATCGGCGGCAGCCAGGTCGAACCGTTCCAGGTTTCTCTTCATCTCTTCATACCACAGCGCGAACTTCATGCCGAAGGTCGTGATCTCGGCATGGACGCCATGGGTCCGGCCCATCATGATCGTATCCTTGTACTTCAGGGCGTTCTCCTTCAGGATCTCCATGAAATCGAGAATATCCTGGCGCAGGATGGCATTTGCCTTCTTGAAGCGCAGGCCCTGGGCCGTATCGACGATATCCGTGGAAGTGACACCGTAATGGACCCATTTGCGCTCTTCGCCGAGGCTTTCGGAAACGCATCTGGTGAAGGCGACGACATCATGGCGGGTCTGTTCTTCGATCTCAAGGATCCTGTTCACATCAAAACGGGCATTGGCTCTGATCTTTTCCACATCTTCTTTCGGGATCTCACCGAGTTCGCTCCAGGCTTCATCGATGAGGATTTCGACATCGAGCCAGGCCTGGAATTTCGCCTCTTCGCTCCAGATGTCACGCATGCATTTTCTTGAATACCGTTCAATCATTTTTCTTCTCCTTCATAACAGAAAAGCTCCCTGAAAAGGAGCTGTTATTTTCCCAGTGCCTTGTTGACGGCAGCCCGGGCCGGTTCGATTTCTTCGCAGATGACGAGAATGACAAGATCGCCGGCAGCCGATGTCTCCACGACCGCATTGGAAATCTTGAAAAGCTCGTCCGGGTTGTACATGCTGGAATTGGCCTTCTGGTCTGCCAGATAGGAAGTGATCTTATCTTTTACCGCGCCGGCATCCGTCGTTCTGAAAACGGCAACGGTATCGGAACTGTTATCGGAGCCTCTGTATGCCGCACAGTCCGGGACGACTGCCAGGTCATCCTCGTTGTCATAGACCATGCCCAAAAAAGCACCGTATACCGCCCGGTCTTTCATGGCGCTCAGACTGTCTGACATATTCAGCTCATTAACGATTTCTGCAGCGATATCCGCAGCTGCAGATTCGTTTGTCTCGGCATCGGCATCGGCTTTCTTTCCGCCGGCGCATCCGGCCAGCAGAAGTACTGCCAGTACGCTACTCACAAATTTCTTTAACATATCTTTCCTCCCTCACGACATGTGATGCGATATAATCCGCGAAGAGCTGCGAGCCTTCTGTGTTTAGATGCAGACCGTCCCAGGTCAGATCTTCCCGCAGAACACCGGTTTCATCATCCAGCGCTTCATCCGGATCAATAAAGTATATACTGTTTTCCTTTGCGATTTCCCGCATTTTCTGATTTTCTTCTTCCACCCGGGCTGCCAGCTGTTCATCGGTGATGTCCGAGAGATAGCGGGGATGGTATGCCAGGATCAGATAGATGTTTCCGTCCGGCTTTGCCTGTTTCAGTTCCTGCACAATGCTGGAAAGCTCGCTTTTCCAGGCCTCAAAATCAGCGCCCCGGATCTCATTGATGCCGATGAGCAGATAGATGTTGTGACGGGTCGTCGAGATCATCAGATCATAGAGCGGCGCATCGGCAGTCGCCATATAGGCATCATAGATCCGCCAGAGGCTGAGCGAAGTGACATAATGGATCTCCGCGCCTTTTGCCCCGAGGTCGGAATAGAGATACAGGGATCCCATCCGGGAATCGCCACCCATGAGCACATCGGTGAAATAGACATCCTCGATCGGCTCGGATTCCGGTACGGGTTTTTCATAATCGTAGTAATTGATGGTCCGGCATGCATAGACCGGCTCATAGACTTCCGTTTCCGCAGTCTCTGTCTGTGCTTCAGTTTCTTCTTCCGCCTGTACCGGCGGTTCAGCACACCCCCACAGCATCAGTGCGGCGGCTGTCACTATCCATATCTTTTTCATTGCCCGAAAAGATCATCCGTCCCTTCCTGATCCGATGCGAACTTCGGCAGTTCCGGCAGTTCATCCAGACTCAGCAGCTGGAACGCGTCCAGAAATTCATCCGTTACCGAGTAGAGGATCGGCCTTCCCGGTGCTTCGCTGCGCCCGTCTTCTCTGATCAGACCGCGCGCCTCCAGCTTTCTGAGCATGACATCTGCGCCGACCCCGCGGATCTCTTCGATCTCGACCCGGGTGACCGGCTGCTTGTAGGCGATGATTGCCAGGGTTTCCAGGGCTGCGCTGGAAAGGCGCATCTCCTTGGAAATCTGAAAGAGCTTGACGGCATATTCATGCACGTATGCCTTGCTGAGAAACTTGTATACCGAACCGAAACGGGCAATTTCAATGCCCCTTTCCTCATTGAGATAGTATTTCTGCAGATGATCGAACAGACGTTCGGTCATTTCCTTGTCCGTGCCCAGGGCATCCATCGCCTGTTCCACGGAGATGCCGTCATCGCCGGTCAGAAACAGCAGACCTTCCAGGCATCCGGCCATATGCAGGAAGATCTCTTCTTCGCTGCCTTCCACCGTTTCCTTTTCTTCTTCCACGGAAACAGCTTCTTCCGCTGCTTCGCCGATCTCTGCGGCATTATCAGACTCGGAGGAGACGACGGTCAGATTGTCATCGATTTCCCATGTGCATTCTTTTTCACTCATGCATAACTCTCCCCTCTGGAAAACCAGATCGTATCGCTTTCATCGACGGTGAATACCAGCTTGTGCTGACGGGCAAGATCCAGGACTGCCAGGAATGTCGCAATGAACATCGGCAGATCGCGGCAGTCATCCAGCAGATTTTCAAACCGGAATGTGGACGGCAGCCGGTCCAGCTTGGCGACCACTTCCAGTTCCCGGTCTTCCATGGAGATTTCCTTCACCGTATAGCGCGTCTCCACCGGCCGCATCAGCTGTACCCGCATCAGGACCCGGCGCATCGCCTTCATCAGTTCATAGGGATTGCCGCTGTAGCGCATATCCTCATCGCTGTGCATGAATGCGTCCGCTTCCGAAGACATCGGCCGGCCCATCTTCTTCTGCCGGCTTTCAAACATGCTCTGCAGCTCGGTGCCGGCCTCTTTATACTGCTGGTATTCCAGCAGCCTGCGGACCAGACGTTCCTTCGGGTCTTCCTCATAGTTCCCCTCAAGATCTTCTTTCGGTCCGGGAATCAGCCGCTTCGACTTATATTCGACCAGGATCACCAGTTCCACCAGATACTCGCTTGCCACTTCCAGATGCATCTGTTCCATCCGGTTGAGATAGGCAATATACTGATCGGTCAGGACATTGATATCCAGGTTCATCAGATCCAGTTCTTTTTCTCTGATCAGATGCAGCATCAGGTCCAGGGGACCGTCAAAGTCATCGATCGTTACCTTGAATTCTTCCATATTACCTGTCGATTATACCAAAAATCCATTTTCATAGCCATATCATGGTGATAAATGGTTGGATTTCCGACAATCATTCAAAAAAGACGCACTTTGCGTCTCTTTCATTATTTTTTAAACCCGTCGCGCAGCGATACACTGCGGTTGAAGACGAGATGCTCTGCCGAACTGTCGCGGTTGTCGAGGCAGAAGAAGCCGATCCGCATGAACTGGAATGTCGGCGCATTCGTGCCGGTGCGGTTTTCTCTTGTATCGAATTCCGCTGCTACTTCCTGCATCGATTTCTCGACCTTGCAGTTTTTCAGGACTGTCAGGCTTTCCGGATTGAGCGCATCCAGGAAGTTCTTGTCCGGTCCGTCCGGATTGGGATCGGTGAACAGGTTGTCATACAGACGCACCTCGGCATCCAGGCAGTTATTGCGGTCGACCCAGTGGATCGTCGCACCCTTGACCTTGCGTCCGTCCGCCGGATCGCCGCCTCTGGAATCCGGATCGTATTCGCACAGAACCTCTGTGACATTGCCGTTTTCGTCCTTGACGCAGCCGGTGCAGGTGACCAGATATGCACCCTTCAGACGGACTTCATTGCCCGGATACATGCGCTTGTATTTCGGAATCGGTTCTTCGAGGAAGTCATCCGCTTCGATCCAGAGATCCCGGCTGAATGTGATTTCATGGGTGCCGGCTGCCGGATCGGTCGGATTGTTTTCAACCTGGAATGTCTCCGACTGTCCTTCCGGATAGTTGGTGACTGTCAGTTTCACCGGATGCAGAACGGCCATGGTTCTTTCCGCCGAAGCGTTGAGATCATCGCGCAGGCATCTTTCCAGTTCCCGGAATTCGATCGTATTCGAGCTCTTGGCAACACCGATGGATTCGCAGAAATTGCGGATCGATGCAGCCGTATAGCCGCGTCTCCGCAGACCGCACAGCGTCGGCATTCTCGGATCATCCCAGCCCGATACATAGCCTTCTTCCACGAGCTGTCTGAGCTTGCGCTTGGACATGACGGTATGATCGATGCCAAGCCGTGCGAACTCGATCTGTCTGGGCTTGTGATACGGGATCGAAACATTCTCGACGACCCAGTTGTACAGCGGCCGGTGGTCTTCATATTCCAGCGAGCACAGCGAATGGGTAATTCCTTCCAGCGCATCCTGGATCGGATGGGCAAAGTCATACATCGGGAAGATGCACCATTTCGTGCCCTGACGGTGATGGTTGATATAGCGGATGCGGTAGATGACCGGATCGCGCATGTTGAAATTGCCGCTGGCCAGATCGATCTTTGCCCGCAGGGTCATCTTTCCTTCTTCCACTTCGCCGTTCTTCATCTTCTCGAACAGACGCAGGTTTTCTTCAACCGGACGGTCTCTGTAGGGAGAACGGGCCGGTGTCGATGTATCGCCTCTGTATTCGCGGAACTGCTCGGGTGTCAGCTCGCATACATATGCCAGTCCCTTTTTGATCAGTTCGATGGCATATTCATAGTCTTTCTCGAAATAATCGGAACCGTAGAAGAAACGGTCGCCCCAGTCAAAGCCGAGCCAGTGGATATCCTGCTGGATCGCGTCGACGTATTCGGTATCTTCCTTGGCCGGATTCGTATCATCCATGCGCAGGTTGCAGATGCCGCCGAATTTCTCGGCCATGCCGAAATCGATGCACAGTGCCTTGCAGTGTCCGATATGCAGGTAGCCGTTGGGTTCCGGCGGGAAGCGGGTATGCACCGTCATCCCTTCAAACTGTCCGCCCGGTGCGATATCTTCCTCGATAAAGTTATAGATAAAGTTGCGGTTGACGCTGACTTCTTCCGCAGCTGTTTCCTTCATTTCTTCTGCCATAGCTGTTCTCCTTTACAGGCATCTTCCATGCCACCACAAAAGTATAACCTAAAACCTCTTCAATGGGTACAGCCGATTGTTTCATAATGCATATGTTGAGACATCGGCATGTTTCTGCAGAACAGAAATAAAGCACAGACTTCCGGAGCCTGTGCTTTCCTGCCTATTTCACAACGATATTGACGATCTTGTTGGGGATCGCAATGATCTTTCTGATCTCTTTGCCGGCGATGAAGTTCTGGACCGAATCCAGTGCGCATGCTGCCTTTTCGAGCTCTTCCTTCGGCGTATCCATATCGGCGCTGAACTTGCCGCGGACCTTGCCGTTGACCTGTACTGCGATCTCGACTTTTCTTTTCTCCAGCGCTTCTTCGCTGTAGGAAGGCCATGCCGCATATGCCAGTGTATCTTCACCGGTATAGGCATGATAGATCTCTTCGCAGACATGCGGAGCGATCGGGCTGAGGACCTTGATGAAGTTGATGATCATATCCCGGTTGACTTTTTCCGCCTTGTAGCACTCGTTGATGAAGATCATCATCTGGCTGATCGCGGTATTGAAGTTCAGCGTATCGATATCATCGGTGACCTTCTTGATCGTGTAGTTGTATACATAATCAAGTTCCGGTGTCGCTTCATCGGTGATCTTATCTTCGCTCTCCATGCACAGACGCCATACACGGTCGATCCATTTTCTTGCGCCTTCGACACCCTGTTCGCTCCAGGGCTTGCTGGCTTCCAGCGGCCCCATGAACATTTCATACAGACGCAGCGTATCGGCACCGTAGACATCGACGATGACATTCGGATCGACGATGTATTCCGGATAGCGCTTGCCCATCTTGATGCCGTTGGCACCCAGGATCATGCCCTGGTGGACGAGCTTGGCAAACGGTTCTTTGACCGGAACGATTCCCTTGTCATAGAGGAAATTGTTCCACATACGGCTGTAGAGCAGATGTCCGACCGCATGTTCCGGTCCGCCGACATAGAGGTCGACCGGCAGCCAGTGCTTCATCAGTTCCGGATCGGCGATCGCATTTTCATTGTGCGGATCGATATAGCGCAGGAAGTACCATGAACTTCCGGCACTGCCCGGCATGGTGCTGGTTTCCCTTTTACCCTTTCTGCCGTCAATTTCGACATTGACCCAGTCCGTAGCTTTTTCCAGCGGCGAAGCGCCGGAGGCGGACGGTTTGTAATCATCGAGTTCCGGCAGGATCAGCGGCAGCTGTTCCAGCGGCAGCGCGATGAGATTGTCATCTTCCATATGAACGATCGGGATCGGTTCGCCCCAGTAGCGCTGTCTGGCGAAGATCCATTCGCGGATGCGGTAGTTGACCTTCTTTTCGCCCAGGCCTCTCTCCGTCAGCCAGTCGATCATCGCATTGATCGCATCTTCTTTGTTCATGCCGTCCATGAAGCCGCTGTTGATATGCACACCGTCTTCTGTCCAGGCTTCTTCTTCGATATTTCCGCCTTCCAGGACCGGAATGATCTCGAGACCGAATTTCTTTGCGAATTCATAGTCGCGGGTATCATGGGCAGGAACCGCCATGATCGCACCGGTGCCGTAGGTTGCCAGTACATAGTCGGAGATCCAGATTGGAATCTTCTTTCCGTTGACCGGATTGATGGCATAGGCGCCGGTGAATACACCGGTCTTGTCTTTGTTCAGTTCGGTTCTTTCAAGATCCGACTTGGTCGCACATGCACGGACATATGCATCGACCGCTTCTTTCTGTTCTGCAGTCGTGATCAGGCTGACCAGACGGTGTTCCGGTGCCAGTACGCAGTAGGTCGCACCGAAGAGCGTATCGCATCTTGTCGTGAATACGGTAAAGGATTCATCAAAGCCGTCGACCATGAATTTGACATGCGCACCGGTGGATTTGCCGATCCAGTTTCTCTGCATTTCCTTTGTGCTTTCCGGCCAGTCGATCTCTTCAAGTCCTTCCAGCAGTCTTTCGGCATAGGCAACGATATCAATGACCCACTGCTTCATGTTCTTGCGGATGACCGGATAGCCGCCCCGCTCGCTCTTTCCGTCGATGACTTCGTCATTGGCCAGAACCGTACCGAGTTCTTCGCACCAGTTGACCGGCATATCGACGCATTTTGCCAGGCCGTCTTTGAACAGCAGCGTAAAGATATACTGCGTCCATTTATAGAAAGAAGGATCGCAGGTGGATACTTCTCTGTCCCAGTCATAGGAGAAGCCGAGATTCTTCAGCTGTTTCGTAAAGAATTCGATATTGTCCTTTGTGAACTTGTCCGGGTGATTGCCGGTATTGATCGCATACTGCTCTGCCGGCAGACCGAAGGAATCGAATCCCATCGGATGCAGGACATTGTATCCTTCCATTCTCTTCTTTCTCGAAACGATATCCGTTGCCGTATATCCTTCCGGGTGTCCGACATGCAGACCTGCTCCGCTGGGATACGGAAACATGTCCAGGGCATAGAACTTCGGCTTGCTGAAATCCCATGCGTCCGTTTTGAACGTCTTGTTTTCTTCCCAGTAGCGGCGCCATTTTTCTTCTGTTGCCTTATGATTGTAAGCCATTGATTTTCCCTCCAAATAAAAACGTCCTTCTCTAAGGACGCTGTGAGCGTGGTACCACCTTAGTTCACATGGATCATGTGCACTCTTGCCTGCTTCTATCGCTGCAGATGCGGCTGCTCCGCGGGTGAGTTCACAGATTATCACATGTGCCGGCTTGCACCGTCCGCCGGTTCTCTCTGCCATGTTCAGCTGCTACTGGTCCGTTTCAACGCAACACAGTCATATTAGCAAATACATATAAAAACTTCAATGAAATTCGCATTTGTCATATAATAGACGGAAATACGGAGGAACACCCATGAAAACAGTCATGATCGCCATGACGGCAAGAGATAAAACAGAGAATGACAACCGCGTTTTTCTGAACAACGACAGCTACTACGATTACATCCAGAATGCCGGCGGATTCCCCGCTGTTGTCAAGGCATATACCGAAGAAGAAGCAGAATATGCGGCCGAGGTTTTCGACGGTCTGCTCATCACCGGCGGCGGCGATATCGATCCGAAGAAATACGGATCGGACTATGTCTGCGAAACAACACCGGAGGATATCGAAGCATCCGATTTCATGCTGTACCGGGCATTCCGGAAAGCAAACAAACCGGTTCTCGGCATCTGCCGGGGCATCCAGGTCATCACGGTCGCAGAAGGCGCGCGGCTGATCGAGGACATTCCGACCTATAACGGCAATGAGCACAACCAGCGCAATTTCGATCCACCGGCAGAGCGCAGCCAGGCAGTCCATGATTGCACATTCATGAATGATACGGTCATCCACAGAATTTTCTCCGACCGCCATGGCGTCAATTCCTTCCATCATCAGGCTGCCCGCGAGGTACCGGAAGGATTCACCCTTGCGGCGATGAGCGATGACGGCATCATCGAAGCATTCGAAAAAGAAAATGTCCTGGCTGTACAGTGGCATCCGGAACGGATGATCCATGATGAATGCCATCAGGAACTTGCCAGAACATTCATCAGGATGTGCCGCAAATAAAACCATTTATTCTTTACTTAAAACATCTGCACATGTATGCATGCGCAGATGTTTTTTTACGTGTGCCGGGCATGGCACATATCTTGGAGGTTGAAAGGTACCTCCAGCCAAGGGTGGTAACCCCTAAGGCTTAGCCAAGTTCAAGGGTGTCC
>CADABS010000046.1 GCA_902786245.1 uncultured Erysipelotrichaceae bacterium | reverse complement strand
CATCTGTCCTTTCATTTTCGTGATGATTTTCTGCCTGTTTGATTTACTCCCCCATAACGCTCCCCCACAAAGCTTCTCCCCCAAAATATTTGGAGACCCTTTTCTGATGCATCTGAGTCGATGCTTTGCATGGCAGTGCGTATGATGGACAGTAGATGATACTCGGTATCCGGAGGTAATGTATGAATCATCTGACTTTTGTTTTCTGCCACGGGCTTTCCGGCTGGGGTGAATATGACAGGCAGTATGCGCGGATTCCGTATTGGGGTATGCGGAACGGCGATCTGATGGAAAAACTGCGGAAACAGGGATATGACTGCCATGCGGCCAGTGTATCCCCGACCGGCAGTGCCTGGGACAGGGCATGTGAACTGTATGCCCAGATTGCAGGTGTCAGAACTGATTACGGCAAAGCCCACAGTCTGCAGAACAATCATAAACGGTACGGACCGGATTTTACCGGCAGAGGTCTGATTCCTTTCTGGAATGAGAATACAAAGCTTGTACTGCTGGGCCAGTCCTTCGACGGAGCGACGGTACGGCTTCTGTCGCAGCTGCTGACGGACGGATGCGAAGAAGAACAGAAAGCAGCGCCGGAAGAACTCTCCGATCTGTTCAAAGGAGGCATGGCTTCCAGGATTTTTGCCATTGTCACACTGGCGGCACCGACCAACGGAACGGTTTCCTATGATATGTACAAGGATCCGGCTTTTGATACATCAAAGTTTGATCTGCCGCTGAAGTACAGGGTTCTTTCCCGGATGATGTCCATGGGCACAAAGATGAAAACAGACGGCCGCAGTGAAAATGATTATGCCAATTACGATATGGAAATCGATCATGCGATGGCACTGAACCGCAGAATCAGGACATTGGAGAATACATATTATTTCAGTGCCGCCTGTACGAGCACGGTCTGGCAGGCAGACGGCACTGCGTATCCGGATCTGGATATTACAGAAGGAATGTTTGCAAAGTCATCGGTACTGATGGGAAAATACAAAGGCATTACCGCCAATGGCATGGTCATCGATGAAACATGGCGGGAAAATGACGGACTTGTCAATGCCGTTTCAGCCAGAGCACCGATCGGTGCACCGCAGAAACCGTTTGACAGAAATGACATACAGAAAGGGATCTGGAATATCCTGCCAGACTATCATGGCGACCACGGCAGTCTGCAGGGAGGCTTTGCAATCAGGCATGATCCGTCTTTATTCTATGAACAGCTGCTGGAAATGATCATCCGTCTGAGGTAAATCGACCCGGCAAACTGCTGTGTCCGTCATATTATTCTTCTCAGGCTGGCAAAGAAATACAGTCTCGGGGTATAATTTCTAAAATAACCTATGCTGGAGCAGACTGCGGCACTGTCCTGTGAATAATCAGGCCGCTGAAACTGCGCAAGGAGGCACTGAATATGACACTCACATATGCCATGACTGCCGGGGTACTTCTGATCTGTCTGGCCCTGATGCTTTGGGATGCCGGACGTAAACTGAAACAGAGCGAATACAGAATAATATCAATGGTCCTGATCGGGACGGCGATTTTCTATGTGGCGACAGACTGCCTGTGGATTATCGAATACACGTCCCAGACATTCAACAGGGGACTGTTTGTTGTGCTCAATTGTCTGTTCTATCTTGTATATATCACTCTGCCGTATATCTGGTTTCTGTTTGCGAAGCATTTTTCGAAAAGTTCACTGAATAACAGCAGATGGAATTTCGTATTTGCGCTGCCCTGGCTGTTCAACCTGGTCCTGGTTATTCTGACAATGGCCGGAACAGGTCTTCTCTGGCAGATCGGCGATGCGTCTTCCCGATACACAAGAGGACCGCTGTTCGGTATTTTCAGCAATCTGAATCTTGTCTATTATTTTATTCCTGTCATTGCGATTCTGATTCTGCTGAAAACCGGGAAAGGTGCAGACAGGAAAACACTTCTGACAACGCTCGGCTTTTCGATCATTCCCGCATTGGGCGTATTTATCTATACATACTGGATTTCCGTGGATGCGATCTATCCCTTCCAGCCATGCTGTTTTTTCATCGGTGTCATGTTTGCATATATTCTTCTTGTGGCGGAAGCATATGAGAAGACAGAGAATGATAATATCCGCCTGGCAGAAGAAGCCAAAGCGGCAAATCAGCTGGCTGATCTGATGGGATCTGTCGGTGCACTCCTGACGAATATGCCGGCGATGTCCTTTTCCAAGGACGCCAATACCGGCATATATCTTGCCTGCAACCAGTCTTTTGCGGAATATGCGCACAAAGCATCGCCGGAAGAAGTCATCGGTCTGCGGGACAGCGATATCTTCGACGAAGCGACCGCTAAGCACTTCGTCGAGGATGACCAGAAAGCACTGGCAATGAATGAGCCGTACGTCTTTTTTGAAGACGTGCCGGATGCGGTCGGTGTCATGCGCAATCTGCAGACTACCAAGCTGACTTTCAATGATGCCTCCGGCAGACTGTGTCTTCTGGGAATGTGTGTTGATGTCACAGAGATGAGCAAAGCCAAAGCGGCAGAAGCGGAAGCACGGGTCAAGCAGCAGGAGCTGGATGAAAAACTCGCTCTGTATGAGCGGCTGAGTGCCCAGGAAAAGAGCCGGCAGCAGCAGATGCAGCTGATTACGGCACTGGCATCGGATTACTGGAGCGTATACTATCTTGAACTGGATAAAAATGAAGGTGAATGCTATCAGTCGCATCCTGATATCGATGACGGATTCAGGGTCGGGGACCGTTTCCCGTATCTTGAAGCAGTCACATCATACTGCAGCAGATATATTACAGAACCGTACCGGGAAGAATTCCTGAAGTTCGTTCAGCCGGAATCAATCAAAGAAGGTCTGAAGAACCGCAGAGTAATTTCCTATCGCTATATGGTCAGACGGCATGGCACGGAAACATATGAAATGGTCAAGTTTGCCGGTGTCCGCCATCCGGAAGACCGGGATGATCATCTGGTCCATACGGTCAGCGCCTGCTTCACCAATGTGGATGATGAAACAAGAAAGGCTCTGGAACAGAGCCAGGCATTGAGCGATGCGCTGATGCAGGCAGAGCAGGCGAGCAAGGCCAAGACGACATTCCTTTCGAATATGTCGCATGAGATCCGTACACCGATGAATGCGATCATCGGACTGAACAATATTGCGATGCATGATCCGGGAATTTCGGAAAAGGGAAGAGACTACTTTACGAAGATCGATACAGCCGCAAGGCATCTTCTGAGCATCATCAATGACATTCTTGATATGTCCCGGATCGAATCGGGACGCATGGTGATCCGGAATGAGGAATTCTCTTTCTCAAAGACGCTGGAACAGGTCAATACGATCATCAGCGGTCAGTGCCGTGACAAGGGACTGCATTATGAATGCCGGGTGAACGGAAAAATCGATGACTACTACATCGGCGATGATATGAAGCTGCGCCAGGTGCTGATCAATATTCTCGGCAATGCGGTCAAGTTTACGCCGTCAGGCGGACAGGTGACCTTCACGATCGACGATGTTGCAAGGTTTGATAAAAAAGCAACAATGCGTTTCACGGTTCAGGATACAGGCATCGGCATGTCAAAAGAATATCTGCCGCATCTCTTTGATGCATTCTCGCAGGAAAACGCATCAGAGAACAACAATCTCGGCAGTACGGGTCTGGGTATGCCGATCACGAAGAATATCGTGGAACTGATGAACGGCAATATTGAAGTGGACAGTGAAAAGGGCAAAGGAACGACATTCAGGGTGACGGTTACACTGGGTGAATCCGACCGTCAGGAAGTCGGTGCCGGCGGCGCTTTTGATCCGCATGAAATCCGTGTGCTGGTCATCGATGATGATCCGATTGCCTGCAAGCATGCCAGCCTGACGCTGGGATCTGTCGGCATCAGCTGCGATACGGCAGAAACCGGTGCCAAGGCAGTGGAAATGGTTGAACTCCATCATCACAGAAGAGACGGCTATCACCTGATTCTGGTTGACTGGAAGATGCCGGAAATGGACGGTCTGGAAACGACCAGAAGAATACGGGCCATTGTCGGAAATCAGACACCGATCATTATTCTGACTTCCTATAACTGGGATGACATCATCGAGGAAGCAAAAGAAGCCGGTGTGGACAGCTTCGTTCCGAAGCCGCTGTTTGCGGCAACGGTCCTGGATGAGTTCAGAGAAGCATTCAAGGCGAAGAACGAGATTCTTCTTGCCAGTAAGGCAGATCTGAAGGGAAGAAGAATTCTGGTGGCGGAAGATGTGCAGATCAATGCCGAGATCATGTTAATGATTCTCGGATCCCGGGAAATTGAAGCAGAACTGGCTGAAAACGGTCAGATCGCTCTGGAGATGTTTGAATCCCATCCGGAGAATTATTATGATGCAGTACTGATGGATATGCGCATGCCTGTCATGGACGGACTGGAAGCGACAAGAAAGATCAGGGCGCTGGACAGAGAAGACGCTAAGAATATCCCGATTATTGCGCTGACCGCAAATGCGTTTGATGAAGATGTACAGAGAAGCCTGCAGGCAGGACTGAATGCGCATCTCAGCAAGCCGGTCGATGCGGAAGCGCTGTTCAGTACACTGGAGAGCCTGATCAGATAGCAATGGAGAAAAAAATGAAAGATACAGTTTTAAAACCGGAAGATTATGCTGAACCGAACTGCCCGCTCTGCGATGAACCTTATGGCAAGGTTCCCGAATGCAGGCCGGTGCCGCAGAAAAGAATTATCGAAAAAATGGATGAATACATGAGCCGGAAAGACTATGCCGGGGCAGAGAGACATCTGCTGTACTGGCTGGAAGAAGCACGGCTTGGATATGATCTGCGGGGACAGCTGATGCTGCGGAATGAACTGGTCGGCCATTACCGGAAAACCGGCAATCAGGAAAAGGCTTTTGAAAACGGCGAAGAAGCACTCCGCCTGCTGGAAGAACTGGATTTTGAAGGAACGATCAGTTCCGGAACGACGTATGTCAATTACGCAACGGCACTGAATGCGTTCGGTGAGAATGAGAAATCAATGGAACTGTTTGAAAAGGCACGCAGAGTCTATGAGTCTGCACCGAATACAGATCCGTCGCTGCTGGGCGGCCTGTATAATAACATGGCACTGACATGTGCCGCACTGAAGCGTTTTGCGGATGCCGGGGCTTTCTATGACAGAGCCATGGATATGATGAAGACGGTACCGGGCGGTGAGCTGGAACAGGCGATCACCTGCCTGAACAGAGCAAATGCAATCGAAGAAGAACAGGGACTGGAAGCAGGGGAACATGCAATCTTTGATCTGCTGGATCAGGCATATGATCTTCTGAAGCAGCCGCATCCGGATGTACAGGATGGCTATGCGGCATTTGTCTTTGAAAAATGCGCACCGACATTCTCGTATTACGGCTATTTCATGGCGGCGCAGGAACTGGAGAAAGAAGCGGAGCGGCTCTATGCGGGGAATTGATATCGCCCGTGCATACTACGAGGCCTTCGGACTGCCGATGCTGAAAGAGCAGTTTCCCGATCTGCTGCCGTATATTGCCTGCGGGCTGACCGGCAGCGGCTCGGAATGCTATGGCTTTGACGATGATGTCAGTACAGACCATGACTTTGAGCCCGGATTCTGTATCTTTCTGCCTTCTGAGGAAATAGTCAGCCGGCGCAGAGCGTTTGAACTGGAGCGGGCATATGCGAAGCTGCCGAAGGAATTCATGGGAATACAGAAATCTCTGATGAATCCGGTCGGCGGACCCCGCCGGGGTGTCTTCCGGACATCTGAATACTTTATGGAGAAAACCGGCAGCAAGGACGGGATCCTGACCCTGCAGCAATGGCTGACAATCCCGGAATATGCACTGGCAGAGGCCGTCAACGGGGAAATCTTTTCGGATGCATACGGCGAAGTCACGGCAATACGTACTTCTCTTCGCCATTATCCGGAAGATGTGCGCAGGAAGAAACTGGCCGGTGCAGTTCTTCTGATGGCACAGTCCGGGCAGTACAACTATCAGCGCTGTCTGAAACACGGGGAAACGGGTGCTGCCCAGCTGGCGGTATTCGAATTTGCCAGAAACACGATGGAAACGGTATTTCTTCTGAATCAGGTATATCAGCCGTATTACAAATGGAGCTTCCGGGCTCTTCGGCAGCTCGATACGCTGTCCATTGAGGCAGAACTTCTGGAATGTCTTCTGACGACGGATAATGATGCCAATGCGGAAGAAAAGTATAATGTGATCGAAGGCATTGCGTCGGATATCATCGATGAACTGATCGGGCAGAAGCTGAGCGAAGCGGTCTGCGGCGATCTGGAAAAGCATGCCTATTCGATCAATGACGGAATAGAAGATGCACAGCTGCGGAATATGCACATACTCAGCGCTGTGCAGGAGGGACTATGAAAATTCACGGACTGCAGAAAATGACATTGCTTGATTTCCCGGGAAAAGTTGCCTGTACGGTCTTCCTCGGGGGATGCGATTTCAGATGTCCTTTCTGCCATAACTTTGAACTGGTTGACGGAAGCGCACCGCCGGTCATGGATTCGGAGGAGCTGCTTTCTTTCCTGAAGAAACGGCAGGGACTGCTGGATGGCGTTGCCATCACCGGCGGCGAACCGTGTCTGCACAGGGATCTGCCGGAGCTTCTGAAGGAAATCCGGGCGCTCGGTTTTGAAGTCAAACTGGATACCAACGGCTATCATCCGGAAATGCTGAAAAAACTCATGGATGAAAAACTGATCGATTATGCAGCAATGGATATCAAGAACGCACCGGATAAATACGCCATGACCTGCGGTCTGCAGGAAATGGATCTTGCGCCGGTATACCGGAGCATTGAATTGCTGAAAAACAGCGGAATACCCTTTGAATTCCGGACGACCGTAGTCGATGAACTGCATGAAACAGAGGATTTCAAAGCGATCGGAGAGATGATCCGGGGGACGGAAAACTACTACCTGCAGTGCTTTACCGACCGCGATTCCGTGCCGTTCGGCAATCTGCATGCGCCTTCGGCAGAGAAGATGAAGGCGTGCTGCGAGATCGTCTCAGCCTATGTCATGCATGCAGAAATCCGCGGCATGGACTGAATGAAAACCTGTTTTTCGAATGTTTCAAAAAAATACTTGGAAATCCAAGTATTTTTAATTACATGTATTGAATTTGCAAATTCTAAATGGTACAGTACCTATGTGCTTAGTATTCCGGAGGTCTCCGGAAGAGTCGGAACCGGCGATGGCGCATGACATTGAAATGCAGCAACCGCAATGTTTCGTGACAGCAATGTTCACGAAACATTTTATACGCCGGAGCATAAAAAGAAAACAGAAAAATCAGGGGAGGTCAGTATGTATCAGGTAGTTAAAAGGGATGGAAAAATCGTAGATTTTAACATCGCAAAGATCAGCTCTGCGATTACAAAGGCATTTGAAGCGCTGCAGAAGGAATATCATCCTTCCGTCATCGATCTGATTGCGCTGCATGTAACAGCAGATTTTGAAAAGAAAATCAGTAATGGCAGGATCACTGTCGAAGATATCCAGGACAGTGTTGAAAAAGTTCTTTCCGAATCGGGATATTCCGATGTTGCGAAGGCTTATATTCTTTACCGCAGACAGCGTGAAAAGATCAGAAACGTCAATTCGACACTGCTCAACTACAAGGATCTGGTCGATAACTATCTGCGCATCAATGACTGGCGTGTCAAGGAGAATTCGACCGTTACATATTCTGTCGGCGGTCTGATTCTGTCCAACTCCGGTGCAATTACAGCGAATTACTGGCTGAGTGAAGTATATGATGACGAGATTGCGAACGCGCACAGAAGCGCAGCGATCCACCTCCATGACCTTTCCATGTTAACCGGATACTGCGCAGGCTGGAGCCTGAAGCAGCTGATCCAGGAGGGTCTGGGCGGCGTTCCGGGCAAGATCACTTCCGCTCCGGCGAAGCATCTGTCGACGCTGTGCAACCAGATGGTCAACTTCCTCGGCATCATGCAGAATGAATGGGCCGGTGCACAGGCATTCTCTTCCTTTGATACCTATCTGGCACCGTTTGTCAAAGTCGACAATCTGAACCAGGACCAGGTCAAGCAGTGCGTGCAGTCCTTCGTCTACGGTGTCAATACACCGAGCCGCTGGGGCACACAGGCACCGTTCTCCAACATTACACTGGACTGGGTCGTACCGAATGACCTGAAGAACCTGCCGGCAATTATCGGCGGCAAGGAAATGGACTTCACATACGGCGACTGCCAGAAAGAAATGGATATGGTCAATAAAGCGTTCATCGAGATCATGATCGAAGGCGACGCGAACGGACGCGGATTCCAGTATCCGATCCCGACATATTCCATTACCAGAGACTTTGACTGGAGCGAGACAGAGAACAACAAGCTTCTGTTTGAGATGACAGCGAAATACGGAACACCGTATTTCTCCAACTACATCAACTCCGACATGGAACCGAGCGATGTCAGAAGCATGTGCTGCCGTCTGCGTCTGGACCTGCGTGAACTGCGCAAGAAGTCCGGCGGATTCTTCGGTTCCGGTGAATCGACAGGTTCGATCGGTGTCGTTACGATCAATATGCCGAGAATCGCATATCTGGCAGCGGATGAAGCAGACTTCTACAAGCGTCTGGATGACCTGATGGATATTTCTGCCCGCAGCCTGAATACAAAGAGAACAGTTATCACAAAGCTGCTGGAACAGGGTCTGTATCCGTATACAAAGAGATACCTGGGCACATTCAACAACCACTTCTCGACGATCGGTCTGATCGGCATGAACGAAGTCGGTCTGAATGCGAAATGGCTGCGTGCTGATCTGACAAATGAGAAGACACAGCGTTTCACCAGAGACGTTCTGAACCATATGCGTGAGCGTCTGTCCGACTACCAGGAGAAGTACGGCGATCTGTACAACCTGGAAGCGACACCGGCAGAGTCCACAACATACCGTTTTGCAAAGCATGACAAGGAACTGTATCCGGATATCATCACAGCAAACATGAACGGTACACCGTATTACACGAATTCTTCGCATCTGCCGGTCGGATATACAGAGGATGTCTATTCCGCTCTGGATATTCAGGATGATCTGCAGACGCTGTATACATCCGGTACGGTATTCCATGCATTCCTCGGCGAGAAGC
Source organism: uncultured Erysipelotrichaceae bacterium (assembly GCA_902786245.1). Lineage (GTDB taxonomy): Bacteria > Bacillota_I > Bacilli_A > Erysipelotrichales > Erysipelotrichaceae > Bulleidia. Next base: position 12,564 of record CADABS010000046.1, on the reverse strand, counting down.
TGCCTGACTGGAAAGCGGCAGCGAACCTTGTCCGCAAGATTGCCGAGAACTACAAGCTGCCGTATTACACCATGTCTCCGACATATTCCGTATGTAAGGATCATGGCTACCTGACCGGTGAGCAGTATGTCTGCCCGATCTGCGGCCAGAAGACAGAAGTATACAGCCGTATTACCGGCTACTACCGTCCGATCCAGAACTGGAACGACGGCAAGGCACAGGAGTTCAAGGACCGCAAGGTCTACAACATCGGCCATTCTGTTCTGAAGCATACAGGACCGAATCCGGCACCGGTGGATGAACCTGTCAAAGCAGAAGCAGTCAGTGCTGAATCTGCAGCGAAAGACAACGGTGAACATATCTATCTGTTCAAGACACCGACCTGCCCGAACTGCAAGGCAGCCGGCGCAATGCTGGATAAGGCAGGTATCGTATATCAGTCGCTGAATGCGAATGAAGAGAAAGAACTGGTTGAGAAGTTCGGTATCAAGCAGGCGCCGACACTGGTCATTACAGACGGCGAAGGATTTGAGAAATACCGCGGTGTTTCTGATATTAAAGGCTGGCTGATGAGGAACTGATCATGGCAGTCTACGATGTGATCGTTGCAGGTGGGGGACCGGCAGGCATGACAGCTGCGCTTTATGCACTGCGCAACGGCAAGTCCGTGCTGGTGATTGAGAAAGAAGGCTTCGGCGGACAGATCACGCATTCCCCGAAAGTGGAGAACTATCCGGGAACGCTGTCCATGAGCGGCAATGAATTCGCTGATCATCTGTTTGATCAGATCATTGCTCAGGGAGCTGAATTCGAAATCGAGACAGTATCAGGGATCGAGGTCAAAGACGGGCTGCGTCTGGTCAGCACAGAAGAAGGCAATGTCTATGAGGCAAAGACCGTGATTCTGGCGACCGGCGTAAAGCACCGCATGCTCGGTCTGGAAGGCGAGGAAGATCTGGTCGGCGAAGGAATCTCCTTCTGCGCGGTATGTGACGGAGATTTCTATGCCGGAAAGACCGTATGCGTCGCCGGCGGCGGCAATTCCGCTCTGCAGGAAGCAATCCTGCTGGCGCAGAAGTGCAGAGAAGTCATTATGCTGCAGGACCTTGAGAAGTTTACCGGTGAGGCACGCCTGCAGGATGTACTCTTTGCCATGCCGAATGTCCGCAGCTATACCAATGTCAGGATCACCAGGCTTCTGACCCGGGACGGTGCATTCTGCGGAGTAGAGACAGAAGACCGCACCAGCGGTGAAAAGCAGACTGTTGCCTGTGACGGACTGTTTGTCGCCATCGGACTGATTCCGGAAAACGAACCGTTCCGTGCACTTGCAGATCTGAACAGCTACGGCTATTTCGACGCAGATGAGCGGTGTCTGACAAAGACGCCGGGTGTATTTGTGGCGGGAGACTGCCGCAGCAAGCAGATCCGGCAGATCACGACGGCAGCGGCGGACGGTGCTGTTGCGGCACTTGCAGCCTGCAGATATATCAATGAAATGTAAACCTTCTCCAATACGGGAAGGTTTTCTTTTCTCGCAAATAAAGGACAAATACAGTAGAATAGGTAACATGAAAAAGATGAGATTGATAGCAGCAGTTCTGTCCGCGTTTCTGATAGCCGGATGTACACAGCCCGCACCTGCGGAAGAGACGGATTTCAAACTGACAGATGTATATACGGAACTGGCGGAAGACAACAGTTTTACTGTCATCGGAAAAGAGGATCTGAAGCCGCTGATTGAAAACGGAACTTCGGTTCTGTTTCTGGGATTCCCTGAATGTACATGGTGTCAGGCATATCTGCCGATGCTGGATGATATTCTGAAGGAACAAGGCGCACATGCCGAATACTACAACATATATACGGATAAATCGGAAGACCGTCCTTTCTATGATGAAATAGCGGCTATGATCGATGCGAAGGATGAATCGATTCTGTCCTATGGCAGTGACGGAAAACGGGTCATCTATATGCCGCTGGTGCTGTTTCTGGATGGCGGGGAACTGATCGGATTCGACCATGAGACATGTACGGAGGATTCATCCGTGATCAAACCGGAAGAATACTGGACGGAAGAGAAGAAATCCGCCTTTGTGCAGAGAATGACGGAATATGTTTCGCAGATCAAAGCAGCCCAGGATGCAATCAATGCCAAGGGCTGTGACAATCACGGCTGCAAGGTAGGAGACTGATACAGCAGCGAATATATGTAAGCGGATACATTCTATTGACCACGAGTCATTCAATTGTGTTATATTATTAATAACAAGGAGAGATTGAAATGAAGGTTAATTTTTTCTCAGCATTACAGAGAGATAAGATCAAGGCTCTGCTCGAAGCCAACGAAGATCCCAAGTATGTCTATTTAAAGGATATCAAGCCGAATGAAATGCAGTTTGAAGCTACATACGCAGACGGTGTTGAAGCTGGAAGAGATCCTGCAGGATATGCTAAGAAGCTCGTTCAGAAGCAGCCTTGGGGCGCAGCTCTGTATATGCGTGTTCTGATCGACGGTCAGGCATTCACAGGTGGCGTAGTTAAATAAGCCATGAAAATGCATCCTTCGGGATGCTTTTTATTGTGCAGGGGAGGACAGAATGAAAAAACTGAAAGAAATGATTCCGATGATCATGAATGCTCTGATCGGTGCTGTCTGCGGCATCATGATGATGCAGAGCCTGGAAAATACACTGGAAGGTCAGAAATCCGTTCCTCTGTTCATTTCCGTTATCCTTCTGGATATTGTCCTGATGTATGCGGCATATATGCTGCAGGTCATTATTCATGAAGGAGGCCATTATCTGTTCGGAAAACTGAGCGGATACAGGTTTTCCTCTTTCCGGATCCTCAACCTCATGTGGAAAAAGGAAGACGGACATATTGTCCTGAAGAAGTTCTCCCTGGCAGGAACCGGCGGACAGTGTCTGATGGAACCTCCCGGCAATGGCGATGAACCGTTTCCGTTTATTCTCTACAATATGGGCGGCGTGATCGTGAATATCATCAGTGCCGTCATTGCCGTCGCCCTGGCATCTGTCTTTCAGGCAATTGAGCCGCTGCGCATGTTCTTCAATATGACAGCGGTGATCGGATTCTTTACGGGCATGCTCAATGGCATACCGTTTTCCGGTACTGTCAATAATGACGGCTCCAACACCCTCGAACTGATCCGGAATCCGAAGACAAGAAAAGCATTCTGGCTGCAGATGAAAACCAATGCCCTGACTGCGCAGGGAAAGCGGATGAGGGAAATGCCGGAAGAATGGTTTGAAACCGGAAATGAAGCACCGGATTCACTGAGTGCATCTGCAGTTCTGCTCAAAGCGGATTATCTGGCGGACTGCGGCAGATATGATGAAGCGGAAGAAGTCAGAAAATATCTGTATGAAAGCGATGCACCGCTGCCGGGTGTTCATAAAGCATACAATGCCGGGGAGAGGATCTGCTATGAACTGATGCATGAAAACAGAAGCGAAGTACTGACATCCCTGCGGACAAAAGAAACCGATCAGATTCTGAAAGCCCTGAAGAGCCAGCCGGCGGTGATGCGGATCGAATATGCCTGGGCACTGCTGAGAGATCATAATAAGGAAAATGCAGAGAAAATCCTGGCGGATTTCGAAAAGACGGCAAAGCTGTATCCGTATCCGGGGGAAATCGAAGCGGAAAGGGAAAAACTTGCGGAAATCCGCGCGAAAGCAGCGCTTTGAAATGATTGCAAGCATTCTGTTCGGATGTTATAATACTCGTTGCACAAGCGAAAGGAGCGTCTGATGCTTAACGCGTTATTAATGATTGTATCGGCACTGCTGATTATTCTGACACTGTTACAGGGAGGCAAGTCTGATGGAATGTCCGGCGCATTCACCGGAAACGGAGGACTGAATCTCTTTGCGAATACGAAAGAAAGAGGATCTGAGAAAGTCATCTCCGATCTGACTCTCGTTCTCGGAGTTGCATTCTTTGCACTCGTAATTCTGATCAGAATTGTTTAAGCCGGTGTTACCGGTTTTTCTTTTCTGCCTGTCAATGAAGGAGGTGATGGTTCTTGCAAGAACTGAAAGAAAGAATCCTGCAGTATCTGCAGGAACATCCAAGAGGCGGCCGCAAAGCCGCAGATATCCGGGAAGCCCTGCAGATCGAAGATGGATCTGTGATGAATGAAGCCCTGCAGCAGCTGGGAGATGAATATCTGATATTCCAGACGCTGAGCGGCCGGTATGAAACGAGGGAACAGGCAAATGTGGTTGAAGGACGTCTGTCTGTCAACCGCTACGGTACCGGCTTTATTGATCTGGACAGCGGGAATTCGATCCGGATCGAAGAAAGAAATCTTCTGTATGCCATGAACGGCGATACGGTGCTTGTACAGTGCACACCGTGGATGTCTGAAGGAAAAGTCATTGCGGTTGTGAATCACAGCTGTACATCGGTCATCGGAACATATCTGGAATCCGGGCATGGTCTGCATTTCATACCGGATGATGAGAAACTGCAGAGCAGGATCATCCGGGTAAATGTTCCCCTTGATTTCACACCGGCTGAAGGTCTGAAAGTACAGTGCGCCATTGAGAAATACGGCAATCCGCTCGTACTGCGTCTGACAGAGGTCATCGGACATAAAGATGATCCGGGTGTGGATATTACAGCGGTTCTTCTGGAACATGATATCCATATGGAATTTCCTGAGGAAGCCATGGCCCAGGCCAATGCCGTTCCGTCATATCTGCGGGAAGAAGATCTGGAAGGAAGAACAGATCTCAGGAATGAATGCACGATTACCATTGACGGAGATGATTCCAAGGATTTTGATGATGCGGTATCCGTCATAAAAGCAGATACCGGATGGAATCTGAAAGTATCGATCGCGGATGTATCCTGGTATGTCACGGAAGACAGCCCGCTCGATCTGGAAGCGCGGAAAAGAGGCTGTTCCACCTATGTCACCGACAGAGTCGTACCGATGCTGCCGCATATCCTGTCCAATGGGATCTGCAGCCTGAATCCGAAGGAAGACAGACTGACGCTGACCTGTGAAATGCATGTTCTGCAGGATGGCAGCGTACATGCCTATAAGGTATATCCGTCTGTCATCTGTTCCAATGAACGGATGACATATCACAATGTCAATCTGATCCTGGAGAAAGATGAAGCACTGACTGAGAAATATGCGCATATTCTGGAGATGATCTATGATCTGCGGGACTGTGCAGATGCAATCCGCAGAAACAGAATCGCAAAAGGTGCCATTGAGTTTGATTCCGATGAATCCGTCATCGAAGTGGACAGGGAAGGACATCCCCTGAATGTCTATGCAAAGCACAGAGGCCATGCCGAGGAAATGATCGAAGACTGCATGATTGCGGCCAATGTCTGTGTTGCCGATCTGATGAAATGGCAGGAGATTCCTTCGGTCTACCGTATTCATGAGGAACCGCAGGCAAGGCGCATCCGCAGTTTTGTAAACATTTCCGAACTGCTCGGCCATAAACTGAAAGTCGGCAAAACGGTGCATCCCAATGAACTGCAGGCCTATCTGGATTCAATTAAGGATACGGAAGGCTATCCGGTTCTCAGCAGTATGCTGCTGAGATGCATGCAGAAAGCGAAATACGACAGCCGCTGCGTCGGACATTTCGGACTGGCAGAAGAGGAATATCTTCATTTCACTTCACCAATCCGCAGATACCCGGATCTGATCGTGCACAGAATGCTGCGGAAATACAGTTTTTCCATGAATCTGGATGTATCCGAAAGACAGAAAGACGAAGAAAAATGCGCAGAATACGCAGAACAGTCCAGTATCCGTGAGCGGGTCAGCCAGGATGCGGAATATGCCTGCGATGATATGAAGAAGGCTGAGTATATGGAAAGCCATCTCGGTCTGGAAGCAGATGGTATTATTACAGGTGTAACGGCATACGGTATGTATGTCAGACTGGAAAATACCGTTGAAGGTCTTGTACATCTGAACACACTGACCGATGATTATTATGTATTCCTTCCGGAACGCATGGAACTGGCCGGAAAACGGAGCGGAAAGCTGTACCGGATCGGCATGCCTGTACATGTAAAGGTGACCGGTGCGGATAAAGATGAAAGAACCGTTGATTTCCGCCTGGTCGGAAAGAACGGCATACGGAAGGAACGGAAAACCGTGCACAGCCGCAGGAAAGACCGGCTGATTGAAAGGAGACTGTATGGCAGAAAGAAGCGGAAGTGAAAAGACAGTTGCGCTCAACCGCAGAGCATCACATGACTATTTTCTGGAAGACCGCTTTGAATGCGGACTGGTGCTGACCGGTACGGAAATCAAATCCGTCAGAGCCGGCAAGGTGCAGTTCAAAGATGCCTATATCTCCATCTATAAGGGAGAAGCCTGGATCAAGGGCATGCATATTTCTCCGTATAAACAGGGCAATATCTTCAACGTCGACGAAGAACGCGACCGCAAGCTTCTGCTGCATAAATATGAAATCAATAAAATGCATCAGAAGGTCAAGACCAAGGGCTATACGCTGATTCCGGTGCGCATGTATCTGAAAAACGGCAGGGCAAAACTGGAAATCGCACTGGCCAAGGGCAAGAACCTGTTTGATAAGAGAGAAGCTTCCAAACTGAGAGATGCGAAGCGCGAAATGGAAAAAGCACTGAAACTGAGGTAAGACGATGGATGAACTGAAAGAACTTCTGCAGGAACATGCACAGCGCTATCCTCTGCTTCAGCCGCAGGATGTTATGAAACTGATCTACCAGAGAAACTTCGGACCGGGGCATGCCATTGATGATCCGGACGGACAGGCAGAAATCATTGCCCGGGAAATGGAGGAGGCAGAAGATACGGGAATCCTGACGGAATCGATCGGGAATCATCTCTGCCGGCTGTATCTTGGAAAGGCAAAGACGGTTTTCAAGGCGGAAGACATCGCCGATATCTTTGCCCGCACTGCTGCCATACAGAAGGGAAGCATGTATGAATTCATACGGGACCTTAAAACGGTACAGAAGAATATCACGCTCTTTGCCTGCAGTTTCAGCGAAGAAGAATTCAATGCGTATGCCGCATGGCACCGCGGCAGGGGATACCCGGCTGTTCACCACAGCAGGCGATACGCGGATGCGTATCATCCGCACTACCGTGTCGTATTTGAAGGTTTTGTATCGTCTCTTGAAAACACAGTGTTTTAGTGTTATATATTGAATGCCGAAAGGCATACATGGGGCTGTCATGGTATCGACAGGTTTATGTTTGATTTGGGCTGCAGTGGAGCGGTGACCTAATCACCATTAAATTTAAACGCAAACAACAATAGAGGCTACGCGTTCGCCTAATAGAACGCCCCGCTGCTTACTATAGCGCTTGACGCGCTGCGGCGATCCGATCTCTGTACTTTCTGTCGACAGTGATTGTGTATTCAGACAGATAAGGTGAACCCGAAGCATGTAGGAGGATCCCGACAATTCACATGCAGATTCAGTTACCGGTTCGCTCATTGTCATGGTAACTGTCTTATCCAACAGTGAGATAAACTGTAGGCGCCTGAATGTGGGACTATTCTTGGACACGGGTTCGACTCCCGTCAGCTCCACTACCTAATAAAGGGGATTGCTTAAATCCCCTTTATTTATCGGCTTTTTTAACATTTTCAAGTATACTCAAAAATGCGTTGGGACCGACTTTGGGACCGACTTTTTCATTTTGCATTCTTCGAAATCAAAATTTCGATAAATAAAACGAACAGAAATAAAGTGAAATAAAACAAAGTAAAGTGAATGAAAAAGCAGTGTGTTTAGTCTTCAATGACAAACACACTGCCTTCAAATGAATCGATTCGATCATTGATATAGTCTCTTGCTTCTTTAAGAGCCTCATTCTCTTTGTCTGATTCATAATATAAATCTATGAGAGGTTCAGGTATGTAATCTTCATCAGGAGTTTCTGTACTTATTTTTTTCATGTAGTCGATATAATATAGTCTTCTGATCAGAGTTGTTACTTTATCCAATGTCTCTGCGCTTAGTGATGATAATATCTCGCCTGCAGTAATCAATTTTTTATTACGCTCAGAAAATTCTTCAGTAGAAATCATATCAATGTCCAAAGAGCCGCTGTCATATAAATACCTTGGTTCATCTATATATACTCCTCTTGCTAGCCAATCGGTGGTAACTTCCAGAACTTCAGCAAGTTTGCTTAAATATTGGTCAGAAGGTCTTTTCTTGTCCGTCTCCCATTCGTGGATTCTTAAATACACAGTTCCGATTCTTCTGGATAATTCGGATTTAGACATGTTTTTCACTAATCGTGCGGCAGCTATTCTCCTTCCCATTGTTGTGCCTGAAACAATTAGTGCATGATAATTGTCATGTTTGTAATCTAGTTGACTAAACTCCAATGTTCTCCCGTTTATATGTTTCATATATTTAATATCGTTCATATAACTATTTTACAGCAGATATTATATGCTATTCAAACTATATTCTTGGAAGAGCATAAATATATTGCATATATACTCCATACAGAATATAATCAGATTGGAATACAAATAATAGAATGCGTAAATGGAGGTAAATATGCCAAAAGCAGTAAAAGTGAGTCCTATGCTGAATCATGATCGTTTAAGAATTATCCGGAAAGGCCATGCAAATGTTTCTGATCTGCAGAAGTTTATTCCTGCCTCCAGAACTAAAGCTCAGGCAGAATATCAGACAATTGCAAGGGAGATCATGCTGGCTGAGGGCAAGGAAGTTGCCTGGTATGGAATTGAAATCGAAAGAGTCCTGAAGCATTATCACATGACGGAGCAGGATATCCGCCGGTGGGCGAAAGACGAGGCAGCTATCCAGCAGGTAACATTGGAGACAAACTGATGGAACCGTATTACGCGATGATGGATCTTCGGATTTTCCTGAGTCCGGCATTTCTGGAACTAAGCATGGATGCACAGACCAGATTTGTGCAGCTGGTAGGTACATCTGATCGTATGGGTGTCGGAAATCTGTATTACGTATGGAATGAAAGTCGTATTAAAGCGGATCTGATGGATTCATTATATAAATCTGACCTTGTATGGCCTGTTGATGCGTATTACTGCTTTATTCCAAGTGTATTCAACGCAAACCGCAAAATGCGTAACGGTAAATACAGATCCAGTTTTGATATAAAGGGCTTTCAGGCCTGTATTGACAAATATCCAGTTCTTCTACAGAGCATGACAGAAAGTGAAAAAGAATATATCAAACAGCATGGAATTCTGACTGGCGAAACAACCGAAGTGCTACCGGAAACACAAAAAGCCCAGGCAATTGAATACAAACAGACTTGTGATGAAGAAATCAGTAAGGACCCCTCGAACTACATTAACTTTGAAGGGGTTTATATGGATCGGAAAGACTATGCAAAGTATCAGGCTTTGACGATGCTGTACAAGGACTTTGAAGAAAGAAACAATGTTTCAATCCTTACAGAGAAGGATGTTGCTGAGTGGTTTATGAATTTGTACAGGAATGACTACCACCATAATGGAACAAAAGTAAATGACCTGAAGAAACTATTTCAAGGTTATCTGGAAAAGGTGATGCAAAACAAGCGTATTCAAGGAACTTTGGTTGCAAGAGGTGGCTATGTATGAGCGTTTATTACGACAAGGTCGCAAAAGGATACAAATTTCATTTCCAGTACAAGAACAAAAACTATAAAAGTAAAAAATATAAAACTAGGAAAAAGGCAGAGATGGCAGAACGCCGGAAACGTGCAGAACTGGATGGGAATATACTGCTCCTCAGCCAACTTGTTGAGAAAAGACTCGCTGATTATGAATTTCATGATCAATTGCAGACCAGAGCCAAGGTAGAGCAGATGTATCGCTGTCGTGTTTATCCGTATATCGAGGACAAGGATGTAGATCAATATACGATCCAGGATATTCAGGATATGGCGATACGTCTGAAGAACAAAAAACCAATCAATCCATATGAAGGAACCGGCAATATTAAAAATCAGTCAAACTATTCGGTTAATTACACAGTTTCCCGTCTTGGCAGCATTTTTAACTGGGGTATCCGGCTGGGCTACTGCATCAGCAATCCATGTCTCAACTTTGAAAAGCTCAAATATAAAAAGCCCGAGAAAGCATATTGGACAGATGAAGACTTTTATAAAGTGATCAGTATTTTGAAACCTTCACAATACAAACTCAGGGCAAGACTGGAACTTTTCTTCTGGACGGGAATGCGCAGATCGGAAGCCAGAGGCTTAAAATACTCAGACCTGGATCTGGATCACAATCGCCTCACGATACGCAGGCATATTGTAGAAGATGGCGGACACCAGGAACTGCCGGGAAGGAAGAACGGCGTTGATGAGATGGTTGTTCTTCTTGATGATGATCTCGTAGAAGTTCTCAGAGAGACTATGTCACATGATCAGAGGATTGATGGCTTCAATATGGACTGGTATGTTCTCGGGTATAAAAAGCCATTTGTGTTATCAACCTTTGCAAAGCAGCTGGATCGTCTGGCGGAACTGGCAGATGTTCCGCGTATCACACCGCATGGCTTCCGGCACAGTCATGTCAGCTGGATTTATTCCAATACGAATCTGACATTGCAGGAAACAGCAGAAAGAATCGGTGATAAAGCCCAGACCGTCCAGAATGTTTATGCTCATTTGTATATGCGAATTAGAAATATGAGGTAATGATATGGGAGATATGTATGACTACATTTTTGAATCATCCACTGCAGTTCAATCAATTGTCAAAAATCAGGATGTAATTCTGAATGATTGTGCTGAATATTTGATTGAACATCATTTTAAAAGTCTTTATTTAGTCGGCTCCGGTACTTCTTACAATGCTGCACTTGGAGTGAAGAAAGTAATGCAGAGTGTATTGCGTAGAACAGTAACGGTAATGCACTCAATGGAATTTGTCGATACTGAGTATCTAAACGGAGCAGAAACAGCAGTAATTGGAGTCTCACAAGGCGGTAGATCTAAAAGTACGATCGAAGCACTTCATAAAGCTAGGAAAGCAGGTGCAATAACACTATCAATGACGTCTGATTTGATCTGCCCTGTGGCATCTGCTGCAGAAGTGAATATCCAACTTGATGTAGGGATTGAGGATACTGGACCGAAAACAAAAGGTTATTTTGGTACAATGGCAGAATTAACTCTCCTTGCACTGAAGATAGCTGAAAAAGAATTCTTGATTACAAAAGAAGATAAGGATTCAATACAATCGGAAATGCTGAAGTCGAGTGATTCGATTAAGGAGATCGGACTTACTGCCGAAGACTGGTATTTCAACAATCGTGAACAACTTCTTTCTGCACATCGCATCATTGTAATTGGATATGACAACGTCTTATCTGCAGAATCTGAAGGAGCGTTAAAAATACTTGAAGGCTTACGGTGTTGTGTTGACGGATTTGAAATGGAAGAGTTTATGCACGGCATTTATCACGCAATCGATAATCAGACATGGATTTTTGCATTGGCACCTGAAGGCAGACATCGTGAAAGGCTGATTCGTCTTCTTGACTATCTGGAAAAGAGAAAAGGCTCTCATAACTTTGTGATTACTTCAGACACACATAATACGTATTCAAATGCCCTGAAATATCCGTTTCATGATTCTGTATATTTCGCGTCATTCGAGTATGTAGTTCCTCTGCAGATTATTGCCAGACTACTCTCAGAAGAGCAGGGAATTGATTGCAATGAGAACGATTCTCCTGATTTCCACCGAATGATGCAGAGTTACAAATATTAAAAAGCGGAAAAGGAAAAGTGTATGAAAACATATAGACGAGTAATCTTTGATTGTGATGGCATTTTGCTGAATACAGAATGGATCTGGCAGCGCTCCTGGCGTGAAGCAGGGTTGAATAATGGAAGCCAGACATTTGCAGATTTGTTTCCGAAAGTAGTTGGAATCAATGGCAGGGATGTAGATCGTGTTTTGGATACCTATCTTACGGATGTATCTGCAGAACATATTAAAAAAATGAGAAAAGATGTACAGACAAATGCATCAAAGTATATGAAAGAAGAATTAAATCAGATGCCGTTTGTAGAAGATATTCTCAAACAGCTTGAAGAAGATGGTGTTATCTACGCTGTCGCTACAGCAACGAATCGGTCTGCTACAGAAGAAAGACTCCGGAGTGTTGGATTACTTGATCGCTTTTCTTATGTGTTATGTGGAGACGAAGTGATAAAAAGAAAACCAGATCCGGAGATTTATATCACCATTTGTAAAAAAATGGGAGTAGAACCTAAGGATACTATTGTGATTGAAGATACTGGTCACGGTGTTAAAGCAGCTTATGCGGCAGGTTGTAATGTGATAATGGTACCCTCCATTAATCCCGAAACGGAAGAGGATAAGGCACGAGTATTTGCAGTTGTTAAAAACCTTCATGAAGCTGCAGTTTTGATTCACCAGACATTTGAGTATGCATATTCCAATAAGGATCGTATCGCTGTCATGCGAAGATTACATGTCTTTGGAGCTAATTTGCGCTCTTTAATCATCCATGCTTGATAGCCCGTCA
>CADABS010000045.1 GCA_902786245.1 uncultured Erysipelotrichaceae bacterium | reverse complement strand
TACACGCGCTGCGATAAGTGTCCATAGTAACATCCAACAGCTTGCGCTGCTCGGGTGCAGCCTGGACCTGAATCTTTGCAGTAGTAGTGATTTGCATCAGTAACACCTCCCTTCATTGTATTTCACTATGTATTATTACAGCAATGGCATCAACAGTTTTGTAAAGCGTGCTATAAGCTATCTTACAGAGCAGAACGACTGGACGATTATTGCTATGGAGACAGACAAGGATCATATCCACATACTTTTAGAATACGACACCACAGAACGCATCTGCGACATCATCAGCATGATCAAGCAGAGAACAACGCGTTGGCTCTGGATACGGTATAGAGATGTATTATCCAAGAAATACTGGAAGAAACACATCTTCTGGTCAGACGGATACTTTGCCTGCAGCATTGGAGAAGTATCATCAACAACCATCGAAAAGTATATAGCCGAGCAAGGCTAAGAAAGGAGAAAGCGGCTCCTCCCACCTGCTAAAGCAAGTGGGTTCCCGCCGTTAGATTTTTTATGAATATCTCAAAGTATATCGGTAACAGATCGTTTTATAAAGAAACTGCATCCATTGCGGTGCCGCTGGCGCTGCAGAGTGCACTGCAGAGCTGTCAGTCCATGATCGATACCCTGATGGTATCCTGGATCGGCAAGGTTTCCGCTGTCGGCACAGCTGCCCAGATCGATACCCTGGCGATGATGATCGCCTATGGCTGTATCGGCGGCATCTCCATCTTTGCCTCCCAGTTTCACGGGGCAGGGGATGAAAAGAACCTGAAACGGTGCACAGGTCTGGGTCTGTGCCTGGTATTAAGCAATGCCCTGTTCTGGTTTCTGGCCGCAACCTTTTTCGGAAAAGCGATCCTGACGTTCTATATGAAAGATGCAGGCGTCATAGCAGACGGTCTGCTGTATCTGAATATCTCAAGATTTACGCTGCTCATTTCCGGATGTACGTTCATCCTGTCCAATATGTTCCGCTCCACCGGTCAGCCCAAGATTGCACTGCGCATTTCGATCCTGACAACGCTGTGCAATGTATCCCTCAACTATCTGCTGATCTTCGGCTTTGCCTTTATTCCGGCACTGGGCATTCAGGGTGCAGCCCTGGCAACTCTGCTGGCACAGCTGACCGCCTTGTGCGTGCTGTTGACATATGCCATCCGGACAAAACAGAAATTCATCGGTACATTTACCGAAATGTTCGGCTTCGGCATGCGTTTCGTGCGTCCGGTACTGGCAAGGATCCTGCCGCTGATCCTCAATGAAACAGCCTTCGGTTTCGGCCAGACACTGTTTATCAAGGCATTCGGATATCTCGGCAAGGAACAGATGGATGCCTATTATGCCGGCAACCAGATCTTCAATCTGATGACATTCGTCATTTACGGCTACGGCAATGCCGTACAGATCCTGCTGGGTCAGAAGCTGGGCAGGGGAATGATCAAAGAAGCCAAAGAAGAATGTTCCATGCATATCGGTCTGGCTTTTGTCCTGAGCTGCGTGCTTGTTACTTTCCTGATCGTATTTGCCGGACCGATGGTATCGCTGTTTGCACTGGATCCGTCCATCGAGATGACAGCCATCCGCATCGTACGGGTCTTTGCGGTCAAGGCATCCATGCGTCTGTACAACTTCATGATTTTCTGCATCCTGCGGTCCGGCGGCGATGCGAAGATCATCCAGTTCCTCGATTCCGGTCTGGAATGGCTGGTCGGACTGCCATGCGCATTCCTGTGCGTCAAAGCACTGCATATGACCGATATCGCACTGGTACTGCTTATCACACAGCTGGAACAGCTGGTAAGACTGGTATTGGGTATGCGCAGGGTACACACATACCGCTGGGCCAATGACCTGACAGTCCTCGTATAAAAATCCCATGATTCCTCATGAGATTCTTTCAGTCAGTATTGATTTGACTTCATTAAGGGACAGCTGGCATCTGCTGGCTGTTCTTTCAATTGCCGCATCTTTTTCGACGCCGAACTCGATCATTGTTTCGTACACATCCCGAACTCTTTTTTGTCTTTCTTCATAGCACCTGTCATCCAGCCAGTCTTCTAACCGCATAAACTCACCTCCTGCAAGTTCATCATACTTCATCTGAGAGAATATGCCATCCGATAGTTCGAAATACATTCTAAATAACAACTGAATGAGGCACAGAACAGTTTAAGGCTGCGTGCTTCTGTCATTACAGATATTAAAACAGCAGAGATCGCAATGTCTCTGCTGTGCCGTGAATTGTTTACTGTTCACGCAGAATTGATTTGATTTCTTCGGCAGACAATTGATAGGTTTCTGCTATCCTTCCAATTGCTTCCGTTTCTCCTAAACCTAAGTCCAGGCATGTTTTAAATAGAGTCCTGACGCTGATTTTTCGTTCTTCCAGTTTTCCTTCCCGTATCCCTTCCAGTTTTGCTTCATAGCTCCTGTCATCTGCCCAGTCTTCCAGACGCATAAATTCACCTCTCGCAAGTTCATCATACTTCAATTGACGGACAGTTTCATCAAGCTTTTCAACAAATGCGCCTTCTGCTTCACCGCCGCTGACATAAGTGAGAAACTCTTTGAGATCTTTACTAATCCTGCCCTGATGGCCTGCCGCATTGAGCAGGATCATTCTCTGTTTGTTCTGATACAGAATGTTTCCTGAATATCTGTCTGTCATCTGGTAATCGTAGATGTACGCATCATCTCCGACCGGATCGAAACAGCATATGGCGATCTGTATGACTTCATGCAGCTCACCGAACCGGTGTCCCGGCTTCAGTGATTCAGTGTCGTACTGACTGCGGTAGGAGCGCAGGCGCAGGATGAAGTCATCGCGTTTCAGTACCTGCATTTCGATCATGATGATCTTTCCGTCGGTCAGTTCAGCCCTGATATCGAGGATGGATGCTTTGGAAAGAGCGGAAGGTTCCTGGCGCCGTTCTCTTTCAGCGATACTGATATCTGCGATTTGCAGATCGGGGACAGAGAACCGGATGATCTCTTTGACAAGTTCTGTATTGACTGTCAGTGCTTTGCCGAAGATAAAGCTGTTTGTAAAATTGGCATACTTCCATTTTTCCTCCGGTGACAGGATGATTCCTTCCGGCGGTTTTGTCATTCTGACTTTCATGAATATTTTTACCTCCTGTTATGTGTATTCGCAGGAATCTGAAAAAGGCGCATATGGTATTCTTAAAAAAAGGAAAAAATGTATGAACGTGAATATTGATGTCAGTCAGACAGTACTGCACACAGCAAGACTGGTCCTGCGTCCGTTTTCCCTGCAGGATCTTGAAGATCTGTATACATATGCACAGGTGGAAGGGGTCGGAGAAGCAGCCGGATGGAAACACCATGAAAGTATCGAAGAGAGTCAGAGGATTCTGGAGATGTTTATCAGCGGAAGGAAGACTTTTGCCGTTGAGAAAGACGGCAGGGTGATCGGGTCGCTGGGCATTGAAGCATACCGCGAAGATGTTTTTCAAGAACTTGAAATGCTGAAATGCCGGGAAGTCGGCTATGTCCTGGCAAAAGAATACTGGGGACAGGGGCTGATGAGCGAAGCTGTCCGAGAAGTACTGCGCTGGCTGTTTGAAGATATGAAACTCGATGCGGTGACCTGTTCGCATTTTACAGGGAATGACAGATCGCGGCGGGTAATTGAGAAATGCGGTTTCTCCTATGTCAGGGATTTTGAATATACAACAGTTCTGGGCAATACCGAAAAAACACGGGGATATGTATTGTATAAAAAAGACTGGAAGAAGTAAGCGGGGAAAACGATGAGTACAGCGAATGAACAGCGCCACAGAATGTTAACGGAAACACCGGTGCCGGAGCTGATCCGGAAGCTGGCACTGCCGACAATCATTTCGATGCTTGTGACAGGTATTTACAATTCCGCCGATACCTATTTCGTCGGACGGATCTCGACCGAGGCAACGGCTGCCGTCGGACTGGTTTTTTCGATCATGGCGATCATTCAGGCACTGGGATTTTTCTGCGGACACGGCTCCGGGAATTATCTTTCCAGGCTGCTTGGGGCAGGAAAGATGCAGGAGGCCAATGAAGTTGCGGTGACGGGTTTTGCCATGGCCATGGCAATCGGTACGGCAATGGCGGTTCTGGGCAATCTCTTTGCGCCGCAGCTGGCGGATTTCATCGGTGCGACATCTGCTTCAAGGGCGGATACGATGGCTTATATGCGCATCATTCTGATCGGTGCGCCGTTTATGATGTGCCAGTTTGTCATCAACAACCAGCTCCGTTTCCAGGGCAGTGCCATGATTGCGATGATTGGTCTGCTCATCGGTGCTGTCATGAATATCATTCTTGATCCGGTCCTGATCTTTGTCTTTGATATGGGTATCCAGGGTGCGGCCATCGCAACGGTCTGCGGCCAGATCACCAGTTTCTTTGCATTGCTGAGAGGGAGTCTGCGGGGTGCCAATATCCGTCTGTCGTTTAAGAATCTGACATGGAATCCGCATCATATCGCAGAGATTGCCAATGGCGGCATGCCTTCGCTGATGCGTCAGGGTCTTGCGTCTGCAGCGACGCTGCTGCTCAACCGCAGTGCCATGCTGTATTGCGGCGATGCGGCGGTTGCCGGCATGTCCATCGTGACCAGGATCATGATGCTTATCAGTTCGGTACTGATCGGTTTCGGTCAGGGCTATCAGCCGGTCTGTTCCTACAATTACGGCGCAAAGCATTATGACCGTGTCATTGAAGGATTCAATTACTGCGTGAAGTTCGGTACGGTGATGATGACAGCGGCGGCAGTGCTGCTGTGGATCTCGCCGGCATCGGTCGTGGGATGGTTCCGCAATGATCCCGAGGTCATTTCTGTCGGGGCAAGGGGACTGCGCTGGCAGGCATGCGCATTGCCGTTGATGAGCTATTCGACACTGTCGAATATGATGCTGCAGGCAGCGGGCAAGGGACTCAAGGCATCCATTACATCTTCTGCCCGCAGCGGCATCTTCTTTATTCCATTGATCCTGATCCTGCCGTCTCTGCTGGGACTTTCCGGTGTCATTATGGCCCAGGCCATTGCCGATGTGCTGGCATTCCTGCTCTGTGTGCCGGTGGCGTCCGGGGAACTGAAGATCATGCGCAGTGAAAAATAAGCCGTGAATTGCTATAATGGACGAAAAGAGGAACATGTATGAAGATCAATGACAGAATCTTTGACCTGATCAAAGAAAAAGGAATCACCCAGAAAGAGTTCTCCGCCCGTACCGGTATCCCCCAGAGCACGATCAGCGACTGGAAGGGAAAAGACCTGAATCCCAGCGCCGGCAAGATCCTGAAGATCTGCGAAGTGCTGGATGTCACTCCCTATGAACTGCTCGGTGCCGGCGATCCCGATGAGAAGGATGAATATATCATGGTCGGCAGAGGCACGGATGAATTCGAAATCATCTGCAATTATACAAAGCTCAGACGCAGATCGAAAGAACGTCTGCAGGGATATCTGCAGGCACTGCTCGATAACGAGAAATGACAGCAGGCATCTGCTGTTTTTCAATGAGGAGGGCTCATGATCGATTCTCAGCACATCCGTGAAGTCATGGATACATATCTAAGAAGCTTTGCGGAATACGATGATCCGGTATTTGCACTCAAGGTCAGACATACATGGCATACAGCGCATACGGCTGAAAAGATCGCAGTGATGATCGGCTGTGATGAGGAAGATATACAGCTGGCATATGCCATCGGTGTACTGCATGATATCGGACGCTTTGAAGAATACCGCATGCATGGCGAATACAATTCGCTGCGCTATGACCATGCCAAAGCCGGTGCAGAGTTTCTTGCGTCCGGAAAACTGCGCGAATTCATTGCAGAAGAGGCATATGATACAATCATCCTGAACGCAGTCAATTGCCACAGCATGCTTGCACTGCCGGCGATGGAAGGGAAAGAAAAACTCCATGCCATGATTATCCGGGATGCGGACAAGACCGATAATCTGCGCATCCGGGCAGAAGAAGATATGGATCTGACCCTGCCGGTGAAACTGCGGGGAACGATGGAGCCGTTGACTGTTTCTGCATCCGTACTGGATGCGGTACGGCACAACCGCAGTGTCTATACCAGAGACAGAGTGACAGCCGGGGACCATCTTGTCTGTGTCATGGCATTTGTCTATGGCCTGCACCTGCAAGAGACGAAGAAGTATATTCTTGAAAAGGGATATATCGAAGCAATCGGAAGACGCTATGGCAAGGACAGTCCGGTGATGGAAGAAATCACAGAACGTATTACACAGTATCTGAAAGAAGGGACAGTATGATCTATACGGCAATGACAAAAAAGGCGATCCGGCTGATCTTTCAGGCCCATGCCGGACAGACAGACAAGGCAGGGCTGCCGTATGTGACGCATCCTCTGCATGTCGCCGAAAGCATGGAAGACGAAATCACCTGCACAGCTGCGCTGCTGCATGATGTTGTCGAAGATACGGCATATACCTTCGAAGATCTTGCCAGGATGGGATTTAACGAAGAAGTGATTGAAATCCTGCATCTTTTGACTCATGATCCGTCTGTTCCGTATCTTGAGTATGTCCGCAGCATCGCCGGAAACAAGAAGGCCGCAAGGGTCAAAATGGCAGATCTTCTGCATAACAGCGATCTGACACGGATCGATCATGTCACAGAAAAAGATCTGCAGAGGATTGAAAAATATAAACAGGCAATGGAAATACTGAAAGAAGGGGAAGACAATGGCAGATAAGATCTACTGCATATCCTGCGGCAGTGAAAATGATTCTGCGGCGGAAAAATGTGCACACTGCGGCAGGCCGCTCCATCCGAAAGAAACACTGCTCAAGGATTATCTTGTATCCAAGACGAAGGACAGTCTGAAGGAAAAGGCAGAGGATTCACTGTATGAGGCGATCAAGAACTGGCTGATCACGCATCTCTACGGTCTGCTGGTGACGGTGGCAGTGGTTTCTGCGGCAGTCGTACGGATCAATGCCGCTCCTGCCGTTCCGTCTTATATCGAAGAAGTATCTGTATCCCAGCCTCCGGCTGCGGAAACGGTTTCCGATGAAAACAGTACGGAACCGGAAACCGTACCGGAAGAAACACCGGCAGAGACCGGGTTACAGCTGGATGATGAACTGAAAGAATACCTGGATGTGATGGGTGAAGGATATGTTGAGCGGTTTGTGTCGTCACTGCCTGATATCGAATCAGACGGGTTCGAAGGACACGGCTACCGGGCGTCGATGGAAGACTATGTTCTCCCGGCTTCCAGCGGTTTTACCAGTCATATCAGCTATTATCACTACATTATGGATTCGCATGGCGCTTACGACAGTATCCGTACAGAATTCAGCGGCCATACACTGAATGAACCGGCAACCTCCGCCGGCATCGCCCTCCATAATGCAGGCTATGATGTCGCTGAAAGTACGATGACCGAAACGATGTGGGACAGTGAATCCGGTGCTTCTGCATCGGTAAACTGGCGGCTTGTCTATGCAAAAGTTGACGGAGAATGGTATATTGCGGAAATGAGCGAGGAAGGAGGCGGACAGTGATGAAATGCACAGCCTGCGGACATGAAAATCTGATCAAAGCAGATTACTGCGCACAATGCGGACAGAAGTTCACGGAAGAAGAAAAGCAGAAAGCCTATGACGCAACCTTCTTCGGAAAACTCGACAAAGCCGAGAATGCATGGAAAATGCTGAATCTTTCCGCCATCACTTCCAATCCGGTATTCCGTGTACTGGTACTGGCAGGTATCATCTTCTTCGGCTTCTTCAGCGGTACCAACCGGGGATCGCATATGGAACTGCTCGAGAATGATCAGTGTACGATCGCCTATAACACAAAACTCGATGAATACTATCTCTTTACCGACCGCGACAGCGTCAGTCTGCCTCTGTATCTGCCGGGCAAGCCGGAAGGCGTCAGGGTGGAAACGCTGGACAGCGAAGGCAATGCGGTGCATACAGAAGAATATGAACCCGATGAAACACCGGTGCTTTCCAAGGAAACACCGCATTACCGGGTCAGCGGGATCTATGAAAACGGCGGCGAATCGATAATCCTGCGTCTGTATGATGCGGATGCACTGCAGAGCATTGAAAAGGGGTCCTGATGGTTCCGGCAGAGAATATCCGGCTGATCGTATGCGATATCGACAATACGATCATTCCGCCCGGCGAGCCGGCAATGTCAAGAAGACTGGCCTTTGATCTGCATCAAGCCATGGCCAAGGGCATCCGGGTGCTGATCAATACCGGCCGCCATTATACCTTTCTGCAGCCGAGTCTGTTTGAAGATCTGCCGATGGAAAGGATCGGCACGATCAACGGCGCCTGCGTCACTGACCGGGAAGGCCATACCATTGCCAAGCATCCTATCTCTGAAGCACAGATGAATGCCATCACAGAACAGTGCCTGGCGAACAATGTGGGTCTTGGCTTCAAGTTCGAAGACCATATCGTCACCTATGCCAATCACCGGAAATTTATGGAAGGCTATCTGGAAGAAAACAGTCCCTTTGCGGACCGGATCATCGATGATACGGCAATGCGTACGCATCATCTGACATACGGCATGCCATTGGGCACGTTCCTGATCGGCAGGGAAGAAATCACGGAAGAATTCCGCAGATCGCTGCCTGAACTGCAGTTTGCCTGGTCATACCGGGGCGGGTATGATGTGTTTCTGAAATCCGTTGACAAATCGATGACCGTGGAAACCGTTCTGCAGGAAACGGGTCTGTCATGGGACAATGTCATCGCATTCGGCGATGCCGGCAATGATACACCGTTTATCGCCAAAGCAGGCATCGGGGTGGTCATGGGCAACGGCCATGACGATGTCAAGGAACATGCCGACCTGATTGCGGACGAATGCCGCAATGACGGTGCGGCAAAGATGCTGGAAGAACTGAAAATCGTTTAGAAACAGGAGATGACCAATGGATCTGCGCGTGCTTGAATATTTCCTGGCCGCTGCCGAGGAAGAAAACATTACCCGGGCATCGGAACTTCTGCATGTTTCCCAGCCGACGGTATCGAGACAGCTGCGGGAACTGGAGACAGAACTCGGCCGGGAGCTGTTTATCAGGACAAATAAAAAGGTTAAACTGACCGAAGACGGCATCCTGTTCCGGCAGATTGCCAGGGATATCCTGCGTCTGGCTGAAAAAGCCAGAACTGCAAATACGGATACCGATGAACTGGAAGGCGAAATCCATATCGCGTCTGCAGAAATCGAACCGTTCGGTGTGATCGCCGATAAGATCACGGAATTCCGGAACAGATATCCGAAGGTGCGTTTCCGCATCGATTCCGGCAGTGCCGGGGAAATCTGCGAATCAATTGACAGGGGAACGGCGGATATCGGCCTGATCGTGCAGTCTGCCGATACGATGAAATACCGGGTCAAAGATCTGAATACACAGCTGCGCTGGGGAATCCTTGTGCACCGCAGCCACCGCCTGGCAGACAGAGAGACCGTATCCGTAAAGGATCTGCAGGGGGAAGAACTGATCCTGCCGGACAACAGCCGCCTGCACAATGATATCCGCGAATGGCTCGGCCGGGACGAAGCGGCCGCAACGTATACGCTGGTACATAATGCGATGATCCTGACGGAGATCAGCGGCTGGGCTGCAGTCTGTCTGGAATCCCGGAAATATACCGATGCGAATCTGCGGTTTATACCGCTGATTCCGGAACGTACGGCTTCGGTATCGCTGATCTGGCGGGATGCGGCTGTCTACAGTCCTGCCATGAAAGCATTCCTGTCATCCTTTGACATACAGGATGCGAATGACAGGTGATTTGATATAAGCATTTAACATATCGCAAACAGTTCTGTATAATGTACCTGCAAACAGGGAGGTATATTATGCAGAATTTTGTTTATCATATGCCCGTCAAAGTCTATTTTGAGCAGGGCGGCGTCAAAAAGTATCTGCCGCAGGAAATGAAGAAATACGGAAAGAATGTCATGATCGTATACGGCGGCGGTTCGGTCGTGCGCAATGGCATTCTTAATGAACTGAAAGAGACACTGGAAGCCTGCGGAAAGACAGTCTTCGAATTCGGCGGGGTAGCCTCAAGTCCTTCCTATGAAAAGATCCTGGAAGGAATCGCATTGTATAAAAAAGAAAATATCGATCTGCTGATCGCTTTGGGCGGCGGATCGGTCGTCGACAGCACCAAGATCATCGCGGCCGGCGCAAAGATTGACGGGGATATCTGGGAAGAAGAGATGGTAAAGCATCATATCCCGGAAGAAATGGGCAGATATGCGGTGGTACTGACCATCTCCGGTGCCGGAGCGGAAATGGATGCCCTGGGTGCCTGCACCAATGAAAAAACACACGAAAAGAAAACATTCGCCGGTCCCTATGCGGACTTTGTCATCGAAGATCCATCTTATGTCATGACCGTGCCGCTCAAGGTCTTTACACCGGGTGTCTTCGATTCCCTGAGCCATTGCATGGAAACATATTTCGGCAGAGGCTATAACGTCTGGGATGAGATCAATGAAAGTCTGATGCGCAATATCATCCGCAATGGCAGAGCCCTGATGGAGGAACCTGACAGTATGGAGATCCGTTCCAACCTGATGTGGGATTCTTCTCTGATCCAGTCATTCAGCTTCTATACGGGAAATCCCGGAGATTTCCAGGCCCATGGCATGGAAAACATGCTGGCAGCCTATACCCATGCCACCCACGGCACGCAGCTTGCGATCCTGCAGCCGGCGTATTATGAGCGTATCGTTGCGGATGGTGCAGACGTATTTGCCCGCTTTGCGGTGAATGTCATGGGTGTCGATCCGGAAGGAAAGACAGAACTGGAAACCGCAAGGGAAGGAATCGCAGAACTCAGAAATTTCATTGCATGTCTGGGTCTTCCCCGGACATTCAGCCAGGCCGGCATCGAAGTCAGCGAAGAAACTGCCGAAGCGGTATCTGAGACTTGCAACGTGTCAGAGACCAATGTCCGTACACTGACCCGTGCGGAAATCAAAGAGATCATTCTCAGCTGCCGCTGAGAGAACTGAACCGTGTACATTGGTATGCGGTTTTTTTGTCTTTCTGACAGGAAGAAATGATTGTACATACACCGGTTCATTTTGCAGGTATTGCTTAGACTGTCATGATACGATAGACAGAGAAAAAAACAGGAGGTAATGCCTATGCGCAAAGCCCTGCGGTATCTGAAGCCGTTCCGTCTTTCCGTACTGGCGGTCGTACTGCTTGTATTCGCCCAGGTTCAGTTTGAACTGTCTCTGCCCGATTACATGTCGAAGATCGTTACCTATGGCATACAGTACAGCGGCATATCGGAAACAGTGCCGGAAGCACTCACTGCAGAAACATATGAACATATGCTTCTGTTCATGGATGAAGAGACAGCCGGTGTCTTTTCATCGTCGTATGAAAAAACAGAAAAAGGAAGCGGCGATACGGAGAAATATCCGCTGCTGAAAGAAAGCAGTCTGTATCTGCTGAAAGAAGGGGCGGATGAATCATTGTCTGCCAAAGCGCAGATCCCGTTCCTGGCAGTCTCGATGCTTTCCGATCCGGAAGTCCTTGCCGCAATGAAGCTGGAAAGCGCAGAACAGCTGTATGCACTGCTGGAAAGCCAGCCCCAGATGAAGGATCTGGTCCTTTCACAGATCGGTGAGCGGATGAGCGGCTATACCGATGAAAACATCCAGGCGGCCGTGCGTCTGATGATCCGCGGCGAATATGAAAAGATCGGCATGAATATCGAGAAGATCCAGAACGGCTACATCACCCGGGAAGGTCTGATCATGCTGGGAATTGCATTGATGACGTCGCTGTGTGCAGCGGCTTCCTCCTTCCTTGCTTCAAGGACAGCGACCGGTGCCGCCCGGAATATGCGCAAAGACGTCTTTGCCAGAGTTGAGTCTTTCTCCTCGGAGGAATTCTCACGCTTCTCCACGGCTTCGCTGATCACCCGTACGACCAACGATATTCAGCAGGTCCAGGGCATCCTGACGATGCTTTTGAGGATCGTGCTGTTTGCGCCGTTTATGGGACTGACATCGCTGTTCAAGGTTCTGCGCTATAAAGAACTGGCCGGGATCCTGGGCTGGACGCTGGCGATCATGATCGTATTGATGATCATTACATTCTCCTTTACGATGCCGAAGTTCCGGATCGTCCAGCAGATGGTCGATAAGCTGAACCTGGTTACCCGGGAACAGCTTTCCGGCATGCTTGTCATCCGTGCTTTCAACAACCAGAAGCACGAAGAAGAGAAATTCAACGAGGTCAATACCGACCTGACAAAGCTCAATATCTTCCTGAACCGGGTCATGGCTGTCATTTCACCGGTGATGCAGTTTCTGATGAGTACGGTATCGCTGGTCATTATCTGGATCGGTGCGAAGTCGATCGACCTGGGTACGATGCAGATCGGCGATATGCTCGCATTCCTGCAGTATTCCGTCCATGTGCTGATGTCGTTCATGATCGTTGCGGCGATCTTCATTATGATCCCCAGGGCTTCCGTTTCCGCCAAGCGTATCTTCGATGTGCTGGAAACCGAACCGACGATCAAAGATCCTGAGAATCCTGTCCATCTGCCGGAAGGCAATGCGGTCATTACCTTCGATCATGTATCGTTCCGCTATCCCAAGGCGGAACAGGATGTCCTGCATGATATCAGCTTTACGGCTTCTCCCGGTGAGACGGTCGCACTGATCGGTTCGACCGGCTCGGGCAAGTCGACGCTGATCAATCTGCTGCCGCGTTTCTTCGATGTCTCGGGCGGATCGATCCGCTTCGGCGATACCGATATCCGCGATGTCTCCCAGCATGAACTGCGCAATAAGATCGGCTATGTGCCCCAGAAGGGAATCCTGTTCTCCGGCACGGTCGAAGAAAACCTGAAATATGCCGATGAGAATGCATCGGCAGAGGCTGTACGCAATGCCCTGGAAGTATCGCAGTCGGCGGAATTCGTCGATGCACTGCCCAATGGCATTCAGGAAAGCATCAGCCAGGGCGGCACGAACGTATCGGGCGGCCAGAAGCAGCGTCTCTCCATTGCCAGAGCCCTGACCAGAAAAGCCGAGATCTATATCTTCGATGATACTTTCAGTGCTCTCGACTACCGTACCGATGCAAAGCTGCGGGAGGCACTGAACAAGATGATCGAAGATGCCAGGGCAACGGTATTCATCGTTGCCCAGCGCATCTCGACGATCATGCATGCCGACAGGATCATCGTGCTCGATGAAGGAAGAATCGCCGGCATCGGCACCCATGAAGAACTGCTGCAGAGCTGTGAAGTCTATAAGGAGATCGCGTCCTCCCAGATGAGCAGCGAGGAGCTTGGATTATGAGCCAGAGAAGAGGACCGGGACCGGGACCGGGCAGAAGACCCGGCATGATGGCAGGCGACAAGGCACGCGACTTCAAGGGAACCGTCGCCCGTCTGATCCGCTATATGAAGAAATACGCGCTGCAGATCGTGATCATCATCGTATTTGCGGCAGTCGGAACGGTATTCAATATCGTCGGGCCGAAGATCCTCGGCACGGCGACGACGACGCTTGCCCAGGGCCTGATCGCCAAGTACAGCGGCACCGGCGGCATCGATTTTGAGGCAATTAAAAATATCCTGCTGAAGCTGCTGACGATCTACGGCATCAGCGCTCTGCTCAATTACTTCCAGCACTGGATGATGTCCGGTGTGACCCAGAGAATCACCTACAGCCTGCGCAAAGAGATCTCGGAAAAGATCAACCGCATGCCGCTGCGCTATTTCGATAAGCAGACGCATGGCGAGGTGCTTTCCAGAATCACCAATGACGTCGATACGGTATCGCAGTCGCTCAACCAGTCGGTGCAGCAGGTATTCACTTCGCTGGTCACGATCATCGGCATTCTCTATATGATGATCTCGATTTCCTGGCAGCTGACCCTGATGGCCCTGGTCGTTGTGCCGCTTTCCGGTACGGCAGCCGCCTTCGTCGTCAAAAACAGCCAGAAATACTTCAAGGCCCAGCAGGATACGCTCGGCAATGTCAACGGACATATCGAAGAGATGTACGGCGGACATGTCGTCATGAAGGCATTCAACGGCGAAGAGCGTTCGATCCGGGAATTCAATGAACTGAATGAAAAACTGTATGACAGTGCCTGGAAGGCGCAGTTCATGAGCGGCATCATGCAGCCGATCACGAGCTTTATCGGGAATCTGGGCTATGTGGGATGCTGCGTACTGGGCGGATACCTGGCCATTCACAACGGTCTTGCCATCGGCGATATCCAGGCATTCATCACCTATGTGCGCAACTTCAACCAGCCGATCACCCAGACTGCCCAGATCATGAATGTTCTGCAGGCAACTGCCGCTGCCGCGGAGCGCGTCTTCGAATTCCTCGATGAGGAAGAAGAAACACCCGATCCGGCAGAGCCGCTGTCTCTGCGGGATGAAAACGGAAATCTGAAGGTGAAGGGCAATGTCACATTCTCGGATGTACGCTTCGGCTATGATCCGGAAAAGATCATCATTCATGACTTCAGCGCCTACTGTGCCCATGGCACCCGGATCGCTATCGTCGGTCCGACCGGTGCGGGGAAGACGACGATCGTGAAGCTGCTCATGCGCTTCTATGATCTCAATGAGGGAACGATCTACCTCGACGGCAAGGATATTTCAAAGCTGAAGCGCAGCGACCTGCGCGACTGCTTCGGCATGGTCCTGCAGGATGCCTGGCTGCACAGCGGAACGATCATGGAGAATATCCGCTACGGCCGCATGGACGCAACCGATGAAGAAGTGATCAGAGCTGCCGATGAAGCCTATGTCGATCACTTCATCCGGACGCTGGAAGACGGCTATGACACGGTGATCAATGAGGAATCCACGAATATCTCGCAGGGTCAGAAACAGCTGCTGACGATCGCAAGGGCATTCCTGTCCGATCCGAAGGTACTGATCCTGGATGAAGCGACTTCCTCGGTCGATACAAGAACGGAGATCCTGATCCAGAAGGGTATGGAAAACCTGATGAAGGGAAGGACATCCTTCGTCATCGCCCACCGTCTGTCGACTATCCGCAACGCCGATATGATCCTGTGCATGGACCATGGCGATATCGTTGAAATCGGAACTCATGACGAACTGCTCGCAAAAGGCGGATTCTACGCGGATCTCTACAATGCCCAGTTCCTGGAGGCAGAAAACGCATAGAGGAGGGAAGAAATTCCTTCCTTTTTCTGATTTGCAATAATCTGCAATTCCATATATCCTTTTCATGGAAAGGGGGAACTGTACATGTCTGCGGATATACTTGACTGTCTTCTGCGGTTTCTTATGTATATCATTCCCTGTGTAATCATCTTCCTGCCGCTTCGCTTTATTACCAGGATCCCCGGCTATGTCTTCCGCAAGATCCTGCATATGATCGCATTTACCTGCACGACCCTGATGATCGCGGTAGCGAATACCTGGCAGGCAGCTGCTCTGACATCCATCCTGATTGCGGTATGCGTCTATCCGCTGCTGGCATGGGCGGAACGGATGCCATGGTACAGCCGTCTTTTTGTCGAGAAGAAACCCGGTGAAATCAAGAAGAGCCTGCTATTGCTGTTCTTCATGTTTGCCGGTGTGACTGCCGCTGCCTGGGGCATCTTCGGCAGGCCTGATATCGCCGCCGTTTCCATATTGATGTGGGGTACCGGCGACGGTGCCGCCGCATTGACGGGCATTCCCTATGGAAAACATAAGATCCGGTGGAAGGGAACCGATGGAAAGAAATCCTATGAGGGTACATCGGCATTTATACTTGTATCGCTGACTGCCGGAACGGTATTTTTTCAGTTTTATGAACATATAGCAGTACGCGGTTTTTTTCTTCCGGTATGCGGCGCAGCAATTGCCGGAGCACTGACGGAACTGTATTCGGACAGTGTCTATGATACCGTCACCGTACCGGTCATGGTCATGACGGTGCTGCTTTTATGGATGAGGTAGAGATATGGATGAAATGATCGATCTGACCGATGAGTTCGGAAACCCGATCGGCCGAAGTGAAAAAAGAAGCGTGATCCATGCCCGGGGCCTGCTGCACAGGACTGCCCATATCTGGATCGTCCGGGGCAGCAGAGAGAATCTTGAAGTATTGCTGCAGAAGCGGGCAATGAACAAGGATTCCTATCCGGGCTGTTACGATACATCTTCCGCCGGACATATTCTGGCCGGCGATGAACCGGAAGGATCCGCTAAGCGGGAACTGAAAGAAGAACTCGGCATTGAAGCAGAAAAACTGCAGTATGCCGGAAACATCCGCCTCCATTACACCGAAACATTTCATGGAAAGCAGTTCGATGACAATGAAGTTGTCTTTGTTTACTGGGCTGACGGCAGCGGCATTGATCTGCAGAAGCTGACATTGCAGGAAGAAGAAGTCGAAAGCGTATGCTGGATGCCTTTGGCAAAACTCAAAGAAGAAACCGAAAAGGGAAATCCGGAGTACTGTGTCACGATCGAAAGCATCCGTCTTCTCTGCGATACCATGCGCGCATGCAATCGGCTATAATGGAAAAAACAGGAGTAAGTATGAAAACAATCGGACTGATCGGCGGCATGAGCTGGGAGAGTACAGTGACCTATTACCAGGTGATCAATGAAACGGTGAAACAGCATCTCGGCGGCCTGCATTCCGCAAAGATCATCATCCACAGCATCGACTTTGCCCCGCTGGCACAGAAACAGGAAGAAGATGACTGGGACAGCTGCGCACAGATGATGGTTCAGGCTGCCCAGAGTCTGGAAAGGGCCGGGGCGGATCTGATCGTCATCGGTGCCAATACCATGCACAAATGCGTCAAGCAGGTGGAAGAAAGCTGCAGTCTGCCCGTACTGCATATCGCCGATGCGACGCTTTCGGTCATGAAACAGGACGGTATTGCGAAAACGGCGCTGCTGGGAACGAAATATACGATGTGCCAGGATTTCTACAAACAGCGTATTGAACAGGGCGGGGTGGAAGTCATCATCCCAGAAAAGGAAATCGATACGGTCAATTCGATCATCTATGATGAATTATGCGCCGGCATCTTCAAAGAAGCGTCAAAACAGAGATTGCTGGAGATCATAACAGAGCTGAAAGAGCAGGGTGCCCAGGGCGTGATCCTGGGATGTACAGAACTCGGTCTGCTCGTCAGACAGGAAGATACGGATCTGCCGGTCTTTGACACGGCTTTGATCCATGCTGAGCAGGCAGCGCTGGAATCGCTCCGCTGAGAAAACACTGGCAGGTTTTTTACGCAGCGGAAATATAGAATGGATACCGCATAAGGAGGGAATGCATGGAAGAAAAGTTCAGATTGATGTACAGCAGCTACAAAGAAGAGGAAATCGATAAGGTCGCGGAAGTCTTTGATAAGTACGGTGTAGAGTATGAGCGCTCTCAGCATCTCACCGCCCGCAAGCACAACCGCTATGTCCTCGATTCGCAGGCAACCCGTGAAGAGACGGCTGCGATCCGTGCCGATGTTGAAGAAATCAAGAAGCGGAGATGGAACTGGGGCAAGATCGGATATATCCCTACAAATGAGAGCGGA
Organism: uncultured Erysipelotrichaceae bacterium; assembly: GCA_902786245.1. Classification (GTDB taxonomy): domain Bacteria; phylum Bacillota_I; class Bacilli_A; order Erysipelotrichales; family Erysipelotrichaceae; genus Bulleidia. The sequence goes on along the minus strand of CADABS010000045.1, from coordinate 4,857 downwards.
AGATACAATCAGTGGTAGAATAGAATTGTACCGGGGAGGTAAACATGAAAAAGATACTTGAAAAGATCCTGCTGTGTGCAGCGGTGCTGACACTGAGCGGATGCGTACGTTTCCGCACGACCGTCAATGTCGACAAAGACGGCAATATCAAACAGGACATGACGATGCTGTTTATGGAGTCCATGCTTACAATGGACGGCTCCACCGTCGAAGATGCGCTTGCGGATATGCTGAAGGAATACGAAAAAGACTACAACGCAGACAGCGCTGAGATCGTACGGGAAGGCGAAGGCGAGAATGCCTATGCCGGCATTGCCATCAAGGGAATCATTCCGGAAGATAACGGCGCATACAAGGTAGAGAAAAACGGAAACAGACTGACCATTTCACTGCCGCTGGAAGGTCTGCAGGAAGAAGTGCTCAGTTCGCAGGATCTCAACGGCATGAATATTTCGCTGAAAGATCTGAAGAAGTACGGTGCGGAACTGACCATGGATGTCGTAATGCCGGGCAAGCCGGAAACCAATGCCGGCACGGTGGAAGGCAATACCGTCAAGATCGATCTGCTCGATCTGCCGGAAGGTGTCGATACGATCACAGTCAGCTGTTCGACCGGCATGGCACTGTCCACGATCCTGCTGATCGGCGGCGGTGCACTGGGTATCATCGCTGTCGTCATGGCACTGATGTCGAAGAAGAAACCTGCATGAGCAGACTGACAGACAAGGCAATGGCGCTGCGCAGCGATCCTGCGCTGCACTGCAACTGCGCTCAGACAATTCTGCGTGCTTTTGCGGAAGATCTGCACCTGGATGAGGAGATGATGAACCGGCTCGGGTCCAACTTCGGCGGCGGCATGAAGATGGGCGGCACCTGCGGGGCAATCACCTCCGGGGCAATGATCCTGGGTCTATTCGGAATGGACAATCCCCGTATTCTGAACGGTTTCTATCAGAAGATCAGGGATTCGCATGACGGACTGACAGACTGTGCGGCACTGCTGCAAAGAAACATGGAAAAAGGCGGCCAGAAGAAGCCGCACTGTGACGCGATGATCTGTGAGAGCATCGCGTATATCGAAGAAATCCTGCAAGAACAGGGACTGCGGAAGGAAGAGTAAAATCTTCCTTTTTTACTCTTCCGGCAGACAGGCACCGTAGAAGATGATCGTAATGATCAGCTTCAGCCACATCGCACTCAGGAATACAGCCGCAAGCGAACCGTAGACCAGCGATCCTTTCCAGAAGCGGGGAATGAAGAAACCGAAGGCTACCGTAAACAGCGCACAGGCAGCGGAAGCAGTCAGCGCACCGGGAATCTGCTTCTTCAGGGAACGCTTTCCGGCCGGCAGATAGGTATAGGTCAGAAGAAACATCAGGAATGCGAGCACCGGCACGATCAGACCGGAATAGCTGAACAGGGATTCGATCTGGCTGTAGAGCAGGGAAAGATGCAGCTTTATCAGTATATTCTCCAGCAGCTGCAGCACCGGTTCATTGAGCAGATTGAAGATCAGGATGACCGGGATGAAGAGAATATAGCCCAGGGTAAACAGCAGGGCTGCCGGCTTTCCCTTGATCGAAGGCCGGCGGATGCCGTTTGCCTTTTCCAGACCCTGTTGGATGGCGGTCACGCCGTTGGAGGCGGACCACAGCGTCGTCAGGGCGGAAACCGATGCGACCAGCGTACTGCTCTGACGGTTGAGCGAGGTGATGATATTGCTCAGCATCGACTGTACCTGGGGCAGATCCGGCAGGAATTCAAAGAGATAGGCACTGAAATCTTCCGCCGAATACCATGGCATCCGGTTGATGATGGCGACAATTAAAGTAAGCAGCGGCACCAGTGCCATCAGGATATATAAAGTCGCATAACCGGCATAGACAGTCATTTCATTGTCGGAGAACCGTTTCTGTACGGCCAGAAGCTTCTGAATGAATTTATTGTTTTTCATCTGACTGCCTCCTCATAGCGGGCTGCTGTCTCCAGCAGACGCTCATGCATCAATTGCCGGATCTCCTGCGGTTCGATGATCTCCAGTCCGTCCATGAACTGCTGGGCCAGGAACAGAGCGCCTTCGGCAGTGGTATGGATGACAGCGGTGAAGCTGCCGTTATCGGCTTCCAGGATGCGCAGCTGGGGACCGAAGATATCGATCATCTGGTCCATGATTCTCTGATCGCAGCGGATCGATATTCTTTCCGTATCCCCGGCATACATGAACAGTTTGTCCGAGGCATATTCATAGGCTTCCTTGTATTCCCTTGCCATCCGGCTGACATCGCTGTCCAGTTTCTTGATGTTGATGATCCGGTCGATGCGGTAATGGGCAAAATCCGGATGGTTCAGACTGGTGCAGATCAGATAGGGACGGGAATTGCTGTAAACGATATAGCGCGGTTCGACCGTATAGGGCTTTGCCCGCCGCGGCACCAGCTTCTTGTTTTTATCAAAGCGGGTATAGGTGAATTCAATGCATTTATGATCCCGGATCGCTTCCGAGATCTGCTCGATATTATAGAACAGCGACTTGGAAGGGGTCTTCTGCCGGTTGGGAAGATAGACGGCATCCAGGTATTCCTTCTGCTGGTAGGTGCTCATGGTGGACAGCAGTCTGCGGATCAGATCGCTGCTCTGCTTTTCGGAAATGAAATGGGAAGCGTGAATGACATTGCACAGCATCAGGATCTCGCTTTTTTCAAATGTCCTGCGCATCAGGTAGTATCCTTTGCCGTTATCGCTGTAATCGCTGATCTCATAGCCGGCCTGCATCAGGATATCGATATTGGAATACAGGGTTCTTCTTTCAATCTTGATTCCTTTCTCGTTTTCCAGCAGCGCCAGCAGGTCCTGTGCCCGCAGCGGATGTTCTTCATCCGAGTATCTCTGCAGCAGTTCCAGTACAAGAAATGGTATATGTTTTTTCTCTGCCATAAATGTTCCTCACTGCTATCATCGTAGCACTGTTTGCGGATGGGGTGGCACCTTTTTTGCATTGCGGCCATGGCAGAATCACATTGTCGGAGGTGGCAGATATGTATATTACGATTACCGGAATGGAATATTATGCCGGTGCAAGTGCGGTACGGGTAGGACAGGGTCTGATCCTTGCGAAGGATGACCATAACGAATATGACGATGAAGCGATCCGTGTACTGACGCAGAGCCGCGGCAAATGCGGCTATGTCGCAAACAGCGTCCACACAGTCGCAAGGGGAACGCACTCGGCAGGCTATATCCGCCGTCTGTTTGATCAGGAAACAGGATGTACGGTCCGCTTTATTCTCAATGACGCCGTGATCGCAGAACTCGACGGCGTAAAAGACAATGCCTGAGGCTTACCTGCGGCTTGCGGATGTCTGTGCCCTGTATGATGCCCATGCAGAACGGCAGCCGTTAAAGCAGCTGGATCTGCTCGATGACTGGTTTAAAGAAGCGGTCATTGTACATGAAGAATCATCAGAAAAGAAAGACGCTTTCTTTGACCGGGATGAACTGCGCATCCATGCCTGTATGTATCACGGACGTCTGTTTATGGGCTATGATGAAACGGTCATCCAGCTGTGCGCAAGACTGCTGGGCAGAGCCTCCGGGAGTCCTGAGAAGGAACGGAAAAACGCAGCGCTGATGCGCAGAAAACTGGCAGCCGAATGGACAGAAGTACCGGAGAATATCCTGCCATTGCAGGAAAATGTCCATGTCCATCTGCAGAAGATGGCAGATACGGAAAAAGAGAAGTTCCGCAAAGAACTGCAGGCATTTATCCGTGACTGTGCTGAGACGCGTTCATCCATGTCCGTACAGCAGAAAGAAGACGAACCGGCTCCGATGGATGATGAAGTATCTGACGGGATCCTCTATAATGCGGCCGGGCAGTGTCTGCGTGCATGTGATGAAGGAACGGAAAATGCCTGGCTGTGGCTTCTGATGGGGTGTCTTCTGCGCAATGAAGCCGGCCGGATCCTGCGCTATTTCGATTCTTCCTTTGTGCCGGTCTACCGCGACCGCAGCGAGACGCCGCAGCTGTGCGACAGGATCGATGCACTAGAACATCCGCAGCACTACTACTATGTCTATGCAGGCGATGATCTCGACAGGCGGTTTCCGGGCATCTGGTTCTACTGCGACTGCTGTGAGGCAGTGCTCAATGAACAGGAGAACTTCGACGATCATCTGGAATACTGGCAGTGCCGCAGCTGCGGCTTTGTCAATGAGATCAATGAAAGGGTCATATACAATACCCGCGAAGACCGTATGCTCGGCAAGCCTGCCGATCCTGTGAAGATCAAAGCAGCCATTGAAAGACGCCGGCTGCGGGTTTATGGAAACATTTTGGGGATAAAAAAAGAACAGAGCGGTTTCTACAATGAAGCCGTATGGAAGAAAAGGCGCAGACATATACGGTTTCGCAGATGACAAAGCTGTGTGGGGTCACCCGCAAGACGCTTTTCTATTATGACCGGATCGGTCTGCTTGTGCCTAAGGACAGAGTCGGACCGCAGTCCCGCAAGATCTATGATGAAGGGATGCTGAAGAGACTGCAGAAGATCATTGAACTGCAGGCATGCGGTCTGAAAAACAGAGAGATCGCACAGCTGCTGGAGGATAAAGACAGTCTGTCCGTCATCCGGACAGCACTTGTGCGGGCAATGGAAGAAGAACAGACAGCCCGCATGCATATCGAAAAACTCAATGCATTGATTGAGGTATTTGAAAAGGGAGATCGGTGATCTCCCAATGGCGTCAACCTAAAAATATAAAGCCGTTTTTGCACATGAGTGCTAACCTGAATATAATGTAGATGGTTCAAGCGAACCTAGAAAGATTATTCAGGCAGGCAACTAAGATCTTGTGCGT